>NZ_JBFAKH010000059.1:0-50491 GCF_040655635.1 Streptomyces sp. NPDC050388 | reverse complement strand
GGGTGGTGCGGAGTTCACCGCGGGCCGTCCGGCAGGTGTCGGCGATGTCGTCGGCGGGCGACCACCGGAGACAGCACCTCGAGGCGTCCTTCCGCTTGTAACGTCATACTTTTACCGTTGAAGGCAAAGCCGCAATCACCCCTTCGGATCGAAGGCTTCTCAAGGGCGAGCAAGCGAAAACCACGGGAACGGGCCCCGCCGGGATTTCTCGGAGGTGAAGGTTCCCGCTTCCCGGGACACCCTGTAGAGGGGAAGGCCCTCGACACCAAGGGAGCTGACGTGGAATGACCGAGGAGACGGACGAGGCCGAAGGCGGAGGCGGAGGCAAAGGCGAGAACGAGACCGGAGCCTGCTGGTCCAACCCCTTGCGCGACCCCCGCGACCGCCGGCTCCCCCGGATCGCCGGCCCCTCCGGACTCGTCATCTTCGGAGTGACCGGCGACCTCTCCCGCAGGAAGCTGATGCCGGCCGTGTACGACCTCGCCAGCCGGGGTCTGCTGCCGCCGGGCTTCTCCCTGGTCGGGTTCGCCCGCCGGGACTGGGCGGACCAGGACTTCGCGCAGGTGGTGCACGACGCGGTCAAGGAGCACGCCCGCACTCCGTTCCGCGAGGAGGTCTGGCAGCAGCTCGCCGAGGGCATGCGGTTCGTGCCGGGCGACTTCGACGACGACACCGCGTTCGAGCAACTGCGATCGGCCGTAGCCGAGTTGGACAGCGCTCGAGGTACCAGCGGCAACTACGCGTTCTATCTCTCGGTACCGCCGAAGTTCTTCTCGAAGGTGGTCCGGCAACTGAGGAATCACGGGCTGGCCGACGCGCCCGAGGGTTCCTGGCGGCGCGCGGTGATCGAGAAGCCCTTCGGCCACGACCTGAAGTCGGCCAAGGAGCTCAACGCGATCGTCCACGAGGTGTTCGCCCCGGACCAGGTCTTCCGGATCGACCACTACCTGGGCAAGGAGACCGTCCAGAACATCCTGGCGCTCCGCTTCGCCAATCAACTGTTCGGGCCGATCTGGAACCGGTCCTTCGTGGACCACGTGCAGATCACCATGGCCGAGGACATCGGCATCGGCGGCCGGGCCGGCTACTACGACGGCATCGGCGCCGCCCGTGACGTCATCCAGAACCACCTGCTCCAGCTGATGGCGCTCACCGCCATGGAGGAGCCGGCCTCCTTCGACGCGGCGTCGCTGCTCGCCGAGAAGCTGAAGGTGTTCCGGGCCGTGCGGCTGCCGAAGGACCTGGGCCGGCACACCGTGCGCGGGCAGTACGCGGCGGGCTGGCAGGGCGGCCGACGGGTGTGCGGCTACGCGGAGGAGGAGGGCATCGACGCGGGCTCCACCACCGACACCTACGCCGCGATCAAACTGGGGGTCGACAACCGCCGCTGGGCGGGTGTCCCCTTCTACCTGCGCACCGGAAAGCGGCTGGGCCGCCGGGTCACCGAGATCGCGATCGTGCTGCAGCGGGCACCGCACTCGCCGTTCGACACGACGGCCACCGAGGAACTCGGGCAGAACGCGATCGTCATCCGGGTGCAGCCGAACGAGGGCATGACGGTGCGGTTCGGCTCCAAGGTGCCGGGCACGTCCATGGAGATCCGCGACGTGACCATGGACTTCGCCTACGGCGAGTCGTTCACCGAGTCCAGCCCGGAGGCGTACGAACGGCTCATCCTGGATGTCCTGCTGGGGGACGCCAACCTGTTCCCCCGCCATCAGGAAGTGGAAGAGTCGTGGAGGATCCTCGACCCGGTCGAGGAGCACTGGGCATCCCACGGCACACCCGCGCGGTACGCCTCGGGCAGCTGGGGACCCGCGGAAGCCGACGAGATGCTCGCACGAGACGGACGGAGCTGGCGCAGGCCATGAAGATCGACCTCACCGACACCACGGCAAGCGATGTCAACAAGGCGCTGGTGCGGGGCCGTCGCACCAGCGGCACCCCCGCCGTGGGCATGGTCCTGACGATGGTGATCGTCACGGACGAGGAGAACGCCTACGACTCGATCAAGGCCGCCGAGGAGGCCTCGCACGAGCACCCCTCGCGCATGCTCGTCGTCATCAAGCGCCACGCCCGCAGCCTGCGCGACCGCACCCACCCGCGCCTCGACGCCGAGGTGCGGGTCGGTTCGGAGGCCGGCACCGGCGAGACCGTGGTCCTGCGGACCTACGGCGAGGTGTCCGACCACGCCGACTCCGTGGTGCTGCCGCTGCTGCTGCCGGACGCCCCGGTGGTGGTCTGGTGGCCGACGGACGGGCCCGAGCACCCGTCGAGGGACCCGCTGGGCGCGCTGGCCCAGCGCAGGATCACCGACCTGTACGCGGTCGAGGACCCCCTGGAGGTGCTGGCCGCCCGGAGGCGTTGCTACGCGCCCGGCGACACCGACCTGGCCTGGACCAGGCTGACGCCGTGGCGGTCCATGCTGGCCGCCGCCCTGGACCAGGCCCGGCTGACGGTGACGTCGGCGGCCGTGGAGAGCGAGGCCGACAATCCGAGCGCGGAGCTGCTGGCGCGCTGGCTGGAGGCCCGGCTGAACGTGCCGGTCGAGCGGATGGAGACGGCCGGCCCGGTGGTCACCGGCGTACGCCTGGGCACGGCGGACGGCGAGATCGTCATCGACCGCCCAGATGGCCCGATGGCCACGCTGTCGCTGCCGGGGCAGCCGTCGCGGCGGCTCGCGCTGAAGGTACGCCCCCTCCCCGAGCTGATCGCGGAGGAGCTCAGGCGTCTCGACGCGGACGAGATGTACGCCGTCGCCCTGCGCGGCGAGGCCACCGAGGAGGTCCCCGCCCGTGCCTGACGCCCCCTCCCCCGCACCGACCCGGCGCCCCCGGTGGGCCGCCCTACCCGAACCCAGGAAGTGAACTGACATGCAGATCGGCCTTGTTGGTCTCGGCAAGATGGGCGGCAACATGCGTGAGCGCATCCGTGCCGCCGGACACACCGTCGTCGGCTACGACACGAACCCCGACCGCTCCGACGTCGGCCACCTGTCCGACCTCGTCGACCGGCTCGAGGGCCCGCGCGTCGTCTGGGTGATGGTCCCGGCCGGCGCGGTCACCCAGCGCGTCATCGATCAGCTGGGAAGCCTGCTCAAGCCCGGTGACACCGTCGTCGACGGCGGCAACTCCCGGTGGACGGACGACGAGAAGCACGCCAAGGAGCTGGGTGCCCGGGGCATCGGCTTCGTCGACGCGGGTGTCTCGGGCGGTGTGTGGGGGCTGGAGCACGGCTACGCCCTCATGGTCGGCGGCGACGAGGAGCACGTGGAGCGGCTGAAGCCGATCTTCGACGCGCTCAAGCCGGAGGGCCCGTACGGCTACGTCCACGCGGGCAGGGTCGGCGCCGGTCACTTCGCGAAGATGGTCCACAACGGCATCGAGTACGCCATGATGCAGGCCTACGCCGAGGGCTGGGAGCTGCTGGAGAAGGTCCACTCGGTGGACAACGTCCGCGAGGTGTTCCGCTCCTGGCAGCAGGGCACGGTCATCCGCTCCTGGCTGCTCGACCTGGCGGTCAACGCCCTCGACGAGGACGCCCACCTGGAGAAGCTGCGCGGCTACGCCGAGGACTCGGGCGAGGGCCGCTGGACCGTGGAGGCCGCCGTCGCCAACGCGGTGCCGCTCCCCGCGATCACCGCCTCCCTGTTCGCGCGGTTCGCCTCCCGGCAGGAGGACTCGCCGCAGATGAAGATGGTCGCGGCGCTGCGCAACCAGTTCGGCGGCCACGCGGTCGAGTCCGCGGACCGGAACGGCCCGGATCAGGAACGGGACCAGAAGCAGCAGGAGGAGCAGGAGGAGCAGGAGGACTGGGCGTAGCGGCCGTGGGAGATCTCCTGCTGGCCCGGCACGGTGAGACGGAGTGGAGCAGGGCGGGACGGCACACCGGTGGCACCGATCTGCCCCTGACCCCGGGCGGCGAGGACCAGGCCAGGTCCCTGGCCCCGCTGCTCGCGGGCCGCGCCTTCGCGCTCGTGCTCACCAGTCCGCTGCTCCGCGCCCGGCGCACCGCCGAACTCGCGGGGCTGGCGGGGGCGGTGCCGGAGCCGGACCTGCGGGAGTGGGACTACGGCGGCTACGAGGGCGTCACCACCGCGGACATCCGACGCGCCCGGCCCGGCTGGGATCTGTGGGCCGACGGGGTGCCGCCCGGTCCGGAGTTTCCCGGCGAGTCCGCCGCGCAGGTCGGCGAGCGGGCCGACCGGGTGCTGTCCCGGGTGACCGGGGCGCTCGACACGGGTGATGTGATGCTCGTGGCGCACGGCCACCTGCTGCGGGTGCTGACCGCACGGCGGCTGGGCCTGCCGCCCGCGGACGGGCGGCTGTTCCGGCTGGAGACGGGGACGCTGAACCGACTGTCGCTGGAACACGGCAGCCCGGTGCTCGCGGAGTGGAACACCCGGCCCTGAGGTCGTGCCGCCGACGCCCCGCCCTAAGAGCCCCGAACGAAATGGGCGTCCGATCAGCTCGCGGCGTCATGGGGGTCCCCCCTGCTCGAGCGAAGCCGAGAGCTTGGGGGAGCGCGTGCCGGACGCCGCGAGCCGGGCGCCCATTTCGTTCGGGGCTCTAAAGCTGGGACGTGAGGGCGGTCGACGTCCGGACGGCGTGCTGGGCGGCCAGTCGTACCGGTGCGTTGCGGGCGCCGTAGCCGCGGTGGCCGCCGTCGCGCTGGAGGAGTTCGAAGAACACCCGGCCGACGGTGCGGGTGTAGCAGTGCCGCAGGCTCCCGTGCTCGTCGCGGTCGTAGAGGATGCCCAGTTCGCGGTAGGTCTCCAGCTCGCCGTCGGCGAACTCGTGGCGGGCGGCGAGGTCGTCGTAGTAGTTCGCCGGGATCGGCAGCAACGGGACGCCCGCGTCGCACAGTCGGCGGGCCGCGGCGACCACGTCGTCGGTGGCGAACGCGATGTGCTGGGCGTGCACGGTGTCGTCGCCGGGCGCGGCTTGGACGGTGAGGGCGATCCGGACGGTGCCGTCGGCGTTGCTGACCGCACGGCTGCGCCGCAGCCCGTAGGGATCGGCGACGTCGACGCTGTCCTCGGCCCGCAGCCCGAGCACGCCGCGGTGGAAGAGGGCCGCCTCGTCGAAGTGGTGCCAGGGCTGGGTGAGCGCGAGGTGGTCGACGCGCCAGATCCTCGACGTGACGGCCGCGTCCGCCGTGGCAGCCGCGGCAGACCCGGTCACAGGCTCCCCGACGTCCTCGAAGTCGGCCCGCCAGCCGGCGAGTCGGGCGTCGCAGAAGAACAGTTCCGTGCCGTCGGGGGCGGCGACGGCGTCCAGCGGGGCGTCCTCGGGGGCGCGGCGGCGCGGCAGTACGGGCGCCAGCAGGGCCTCGGCGCGGGCGGCGGCACCGGCGGGGTCGGGCGACTCCAGGCCGACGGCGGCGAGTCGGGTGCCGTCGCGGCGTACGGCCGTACCGGTGTTGACGAGGATGCGGGCCTCGCCCTGCTGCCAGAGGTCGACGGGTTTGCTCCGGTGCCGGGCGGTGCGGGTGAAGCCGAGGGCGCCCAGCAGTCCGGTGAGGGGTTCGGCGTCGGCGGTGACGAGTTCGGCGAAGGCGACGCCGGTGGGGACGACGGGGGCGGGCGGCTGCGCCACCCCCACCTCCTCCTGCAGGACGAGCAGGGAGCGCCGGGCGTCCACGGCGGTCGGGGCGGCCTCGGCCTGCCGGAACACGTCGTTGAACACCTCCAGGGACAGCGGCCCGTCGTAGCCGGTGCGCAGGACGTGCCGGACGAGTCCCGCGACGTCGAAGCCGCCCTGTCCGGGGAAGCAGCGGTGGTGGCGGCTCCACTGGAGGACGTCCATCGCGGGCAGCGGGGCGTCGGCCAGCTGGAGGAAGAAGATCTTCTCGCCGGGGATGTCCTCGATGCCCTTGGGGTCGGAGCCCCTCGAGAGGATGTGGAAACTGTCCAGGCAGGTGCCGAGCGCCGGGTGCCCGGCCGCCTCGACGATGCGCCAGGCATGGTCGTACGTGCTGACGTGCCGCCCCCAGGCCAGCGCCTCGTACGCGACCCGGATGCCGGAGTCCTGCGCCAGATCGGCGAGTTCGCGCAGCTGAGCGGCGGCGAGGGCGTCGTCGTCGATCGCCTCGGGGTCGACGCTGGAGCAGACCAGCACGGTGTCGGCGCCGAGTTCGCCCATCAGCTCGAACTTGTGCCGGGCGCGGCGCAGGTTGCGGGCGAACGCCTCGGCGGGCACGGCCTCGATGTCCCGCAGCGGCTGGTAGAGGTCGATGCCGAGCCCGAGGTCGAGGCAGCGGGCGCGGATCTCCCGTGGTGTGAGCGGGCTGGCGAGCAGGTCGTTCTCGAAGATCTCCACGCCGTCGAAGCCCGCGCGGGCGGCGGCCGTGAGTTTCTCGGTGAGGGTGCCGCTGAGGGAGACGGTGGCGATGGACGTACGCACGTCGGTACCTCTGCTTCCGTGAAGTTCCGTGCTCTGGGGTTCTGGAGGCTCTGGGGGCTATTGGGGGGCTGCGACGGGGCCGGTGAGTTCGGTGAGGTCCGCGAGCATGCGGGCCCGGTCGGGTTCCCGCCCGGTGAACAGGCGGAACGCGTCCGCGGCCTGGAAGGCGGCCATGCCGCCGCCGTCGAGGGTGGCGCAGCCCGCCGCGCGGGCGGTGCGCAGGAGCTCGGTCTCCAGGGGACGGTAGACGACCTCGGCGACCCACAGCCCGGGGTGCAGCAGCTCCGCGGGCAGCGGCAGTCCCGGGTGGGCCGCCATGCCGGTGGGGGTCGCGTGCACCAGACCGCCGCTGCCGTCGGCGGCGGCCAGGAGCTCCGGCAGCCGGTCCAGGGGTGCGGCGGCGGCGCGGTCCGCTCCGAAGGTCCGGTTCAGGGAGTCGGCGAGTTCGTCGGCCCGCTCGGGCAGGGCGTCGGCCACGGTGACCCGTCCGGCGCCGAGGGTGAGCACGGCGTGCGCGACGGCGGCACCGGCGCCGCCCGCGCCGAGCTGCACCACCCGCTCCAGCGGCACGTCGGGCAGGCCGCGGGCGAAGGAGGCGGCGAAGCCGGTGACGTCCGTGTTGTGGCCGACGGCCCGGCCGCCCTCGAAGACGACGGTGTTGACCGCGCCGAGCGCCTCGGCCTGCGGATCGAGTGCGTCGAGGTGCTCGACGACGAGCCGTTTGCACGGATGGGTGATGTTGAGCCCGTCGAATCCGAGCAGCCGCGCGGCGCGCAGCAGCTCGCCCACCGCCTCGGGCGGCACGCCGATCGTGTCGAGGTCGAGGAGCCGGTACAGACAGCGCAGGCCCTGCCGGTCGGCCTCCCGCTCGTGCAGCGCGGGGCTGAGCGACGGGCCGATGCCGGAGCCGATCAGCCCGACGAGATACGAGTCCTTGAGCACCGGGGCCTCCAGAGACCACTCACTAATGTACGAACCAGTACGTTAGCTATATCAGCCGGCCGGGGCGGCACGGAAGCCCCGGCGGGCCGATGACGGCCCCCTTCTACAATCACCGGCACTGCACCCCCTCGCCCGAAGGAACCCCCATGACCAGCGCCGAAGAACCGGCACGGCCCGGCGAGCGCATCCGTGACGCCGCCCGCACCAGGGCCGAGATCCTCGACGTGGCGACGCGGGAGTTCGCGCGGGTCGGCTACGACGGGGCCCGCGTCGACGAGATCGCCGCCCGCACCAGCACCACCAAGCGGATGATCTACTACTACTTCGGCGGCAAGGAACGGCTGTTCACGGCCGTGCTGGAGCGCGCGTACGGCGTGATCCGCGAGGCCGAGCAGCAGTTGGACGTCGACCACCTGGACCCGGTGGCGGCCATCCGGCGGCTGGCGGAGGTGACCTTCGACCACCATGAGCGGCACCCGGACTTCATCCGCCTGGTGAGCATCGAGAACATCCACGGCGCGGAGCACATCACGGCCTCCGAGGAGCTCGGCCGGATGGGCTCGCCGGCGCTCGACGTGATCCGCCGGATCCTGGCCGCGGGGCAGGAGTCGGGCCTTTTCACGGCCGATGTGGACGCCGTCGACCTGCACGCGATGATCAGCTCGTTCTGCTTCTTCCGGGTGTCCAACCGGCACACCTTCGGCGCGCTGTTCGGCCGCGACCTGGTCGCCCCGGACCGGCGCGAGCACTACCGGGCGATGCTGGGCGACATGGTGATCGCGTACCTGACGGCGGAGCGGGCCACGGACTGACCGGCGGGAGAGCCTCGCCCCTTCGATCCGGCGGACCCCGGGCCGACTCCGTACGACGCCACCCCTTGACACCGGGGGCCGTCGGGCGCAGCATCCCTATCCAGCCGCGACTAACTATCCAGTGGGTTAATTAGCGCACCGGCTTCTCCCCTCAGCTCATCCTCCGCGTACCGTCGTGGAGTCCCCTCGAAGGAGCCCGCCGTGTCCGTCCCCGCACCGCCCCGCGACGCCTCCCCGCCCGGACAGCCGAAGAAGGCGGCGACCGCCGCCTGGATCGGCAGCGCCCTGGAGTACTACGACTTCTTCATCTACGGCAGCGCGGCGGCGCTGATCTTCCCGGAGGTGTTCTTCGACGACTCCGACCCGGCCACCGCGACCCTGCTGTCGCTGGCGACGTTCGGTGTCGCGTACGCGGCACGGCCCCTCGGCGCGCTGTTCCTCGGCCACTACGGGGACCGGGTCGGCCGTAAGAAGATCATGGTCTTCACGCTGATGCTGATGGGCGTGTCGACGTTCCTCATCGGCTGTCTGCCCACCCGTGACCAGGTCGGCACCCTCGCGCCGGCCCTGCTGGTGCTGTGCCGCATCCTGCAGGGCGTCTCGGCGGCCGGCGAACAGGCCAGCGCGAACTCGATGACCCTGGAACACGCTCCGCCCCACCGGCGGGGCTTCTTCACCAGCTTCACCCTGAGCGGTACGCAGGGCGGCCAACTGCTGGCCACGCTGGTCTTCATCCCGGTGGCCGCGATGCCCGAGGAGCAGCTGCTCTCCTGGGGCTGGCGGGTGCCGTTCTGGATGAGCGTCGCGGTCGCCGTGGTCGGGTACGTCATCCGCCGCAAGCTGGACGAGACCCCGGCCTTCGAGCAGCAGACCGCCACCGAGGGGGTCGTGAAGCTGCCCCTGGCCGTGCTGCTGCGCGAGCACTGGGCGGACGTCCTGCGGGTGGTCGCGGGCGCGCTGATCGCCTCGGTCAGCACGATCTTCACGGTGTGGGCGCTGGCGTACGCGACCAGTGACGCGGTCGGCATGTCCCGCACGTCGATGCTGTGGGTGGCCGCGCTGGCGAACGTCGCCGCGCTCGCCGCGATCCCCCTGTGGGCCGTGCTCTCCGACCGGATCGGCCGCCGCCCGGTCTTCCTGGTCGGCGCCGTCGGCAGCGCGGTGACGATGTTCCTGTACCTGTGGGTCGTCTCCACCGGCAACTTCGCCCTGACGATGCTGCTGGGCATCATCGCCTTCGGTGTCGTCTACAGCGCCGCGAACGGTGTGTGGCCGTCCTTCTACGGCGAGATGTTCCCGACCCGGGTGCGGCTCTCGGGCGTGGCGATCGGCACCCAGATCGGCTTCGCCGTGGCCGGCTTCGCGGTCACCTTCGCCGCGCAGATCGCGGGCCCGGACGGGGACGACTGGACGGCGGTGGCGCTCTTCACGGCCGCCCTGTGCGTCCCGCCGGTGATCGCGGCGCTCTCCGCACGGGAGACCCACCGCGTCCCGACCGAACTGCTCGGCGAACGCGCGACCGACGACGGCGTGACCCGGCCGGAGAAAGTGACGGCCTGACCCCGCTCGTTTCGACCCCCGGAGCCGGTGCCCGGCCCCGGGGGTCTCGCGTCGTCGCGGCCCCGCCCGCCCCGCCTATCGGTTGGACCACCCGCGTCGGCACAGCACCAGCCGGTAACCGTCGGGGTCCTCGAGGGTGACCCCCCACTCGTTCCAGTACGGATTGGGGGACGGGACCGCCGTGCCGCCGTGCTGCTCGAGCCGGCCGACCAGGTCGTCCGGGACCGGGCCGTCGAGGTAGATCACCAGCAGGTCCTCCTCGGTGGGCCGGGGCTCGACGGGCCGACCGGGTTCATGCACGAGTTCGAGGTGCCAGTCGGCGTCCGGCCACCCCAGCATCAGCAGGTCGTGCCCGCCGGGCGGGGCACCGCCCTCGGTCCGCCACACCACGCTCAGTCCGAGCCCGCCGCACCAGAACCGCTCGGCCGCGGCGAGGTCCCGGGACGGGCGGGCGATACGGATGTGACTGCGGCCGTCGACGGACATGCTGCCCTCTCCCCTGGGGTGCGCTCCTCGGCGCCGGAACCGGCGCCGATCCGTTCCGCAGCGTAGACACCCCACGATCACCGAACCATCGGCCGTCCGGCGGAGGCCCCGGGTCCTACGACACGGCCCGGGGTCCTACGACTCGCCGCGCCGGGGAATCCCGTACGCCCGCTCCACCCGCAGTCGCAGCACGAGGCGGCGGTCGCGGACCATGGCGGCGCGGTAGTCGTCCCAGTCGGGGTGTTCGCCGTTGACGTCGCGGTAGAGCCGGATCAGTTCCCGCACCGTCTCGTCGTGCGGGTCGGCGGCGACGGGGGACAGTTCGGCGGTGCCCTCGGCGACCGTGTACGCCCACCGGTCGGGGGTGGTCACGTGGTAGGACGCCCGGGGGTCCCGCCGCAGGTTGCGGGTCTTGGCCCGGTCGTCCGTGATCGAGACACGGATCAACCGCTCCTCGGGGTAGTAGGCGTGGTTGACGTTCGACAGCTGGGGCCGGCCGTCCTGTTTCAGCGTGACGAGCACGCCACCGTTGTGATCACCGATCAGTGCGAGCAGCGCGGGCAGTGTGTCCTGTGTCATAACCCGTGCAACGCCCGTACCGGGCCCGTCGTTCCCGGCGCCCTCGCCGTCCGCCCGGGTTCGCCGGTGTGTTCACCCGGCCCGACGAGGTCTGACGTGCTTCGGGCGGGGTATGCCGGACTCAGCTCGGGAGCATGGTCGAAGGAGTGCGCGATGGAACTGCTGCGGCAAGAGGTCGACCCGGCGGAGGCCGGTCTGGACGCGAAGGCGCTGGACCGGCTGGACCGGCACTTCGCGCACGAGGTCGACGAGGGGCGGCTGCCCGGCTTCCTCGTCGCCGTCGCGCGGGGCGGGCGGGTCGCACATCTGACGGCGTACGGGCGGCGGGACGTCGCGGCCGGGCTGCCGGTGCGGAGCGACACACTGTGGCGGATCTACTCCATGACCAAGCCGGTGACCGCCGTCGCCGCGCTGCTCCTCATGGAGGAGGGCCGGCTGTCGCTGGACGATCCGGTCGGCCGTCACCTGCCGGCGTTCGCCGAACCCCGGGTGTACGAGAGCGGTTCCGGCGACGGGATGCGGACGCGTCCCGCGGCCGGCCCCCTGCTCGTACGGCATCTGATGACCCACACCGCCGGGCTGACGTTCGCCTTCTACCACGCCCATCCGGTGGACGCGCTGTACCGCGAGGCCGGACTGGACTCGTCGGTGGCCCCGGGCGCGGACCTCGCCGGGACGGTCGACGTGTACGCCGGTCTGCCGCTGCAGTTCGATCCGGGCACGCAGTGGAACTACTCGGTCGCCTCCAACGTGCTGGGGCGGATCATCGAGGTGGTGTCCGGGCAGCCGCTCGACACCTTCTTCGCCGAGCGGATCTTCGGCCCGCTGGGGATGACGGACGCCGGTTTCCAGATCGGTGACGAACAGGCGGGGCGGCTCGCGGAGTTGTACGGGGAGACGGACGCCGGCGGCATCGAGCCCATCGCCGGGCTGCCGCTGCGGGGGCGTCCCCGGTTCCTGTCCGGCAGCGGGGGGATGGCGGCCTCCGCCCACGACATGCACCGTTTCATGGAACTGCTGCGCCGTCGGGGCGAACTGGACGGTGTCCGGCTGCTCACCCCGGAGACGGTGGACCTGATGACCCGCAACCACCTTCCCGGCGGCGCCGATCTGCGCGCCTTCGGCAGCCGTCCGGCCCACGACGAGCCCGGCAACGAGGGCATCGGCTTCGGCCTCGGTGTCTCCGTGGTCGTCGACCCGTCCCGTACGCGGGCTCCGTCCGGCCTCGGCACCTACGGCTGGACCGGGGTCGCCACCACCGCGTTCTGGGTCGACCCGGGCCGCGACCTGACCGTGCAGTTCTACACACAGGTGCGGCCCCGGTCCTCCCACTCGGTGTTCCCGGACCTCAGGCGGCTGGTGCACGAGGCCGTGACCGGCTGAACGCCGGCCGACCGGACGCCGGTTCGCCGCCGGGGTGCCGGGGCCGTCGGGCCGTCAGGACCAGTGCGCCACCGCGTCCAGGTGGGGCAGGTCGTGGTCGAGGCGCTCCCGCTTGGTGCGCAGGTAGGTGATGTTGCTCTCGCACGGCGGTATCAACAGCGGCACCTGCTCTGCGACCTGGATTCCGTGCCGCACCAGCGCCTCGTGTTTGCGGGGGTTGTTGGACATCAGCCGCACCGACCGTACGCCCAGGTCCTGGAGCATGCCGGCGGCGACACCGTAGTCGCGGGCGTCCACCGGCAGGCCGAGGGCGAGGTTCGCCTCGACGGTGTCCAGCCCCTCCGCCTGCAGGGCCATCGCGCGCAGCTTCGCCAGCAGGCCGATGCCGCGGCCCTCGTGTCCTCTCAAGTAGAGGACGACGCCCGCCCCTTCGGCGGCCACCGCGCGCAGTGCGGCGGCGAGCTGGTCGCCGCACTCGCAGTGCTGGGAGCCGAACGCGTCGCCGGTCAGGCACTCCGAGTGCAGCCGGGTGAGGACCCGGTCCGTGCCGATGTCTCCGTGGACCAGGGCGACTTGTTCGTCACCGCGGTCGTGGTCGAGGTAGCCGACCGCCTGGAACTTTCCGTAGACGGTGGGCAACGGCGCATTCACGACACGTTCCACGCCGGTCCGCTGGGGTGGCTTCTTGGCGAGTACGCCTATGTTTTCTGTCATGATTCTCGGGTTCCTAAGCAGAGACGAAAGGCCGTGAGGGCATGAGTGGTTCACAAAAGCGGTCGGCGGCATACGGCCCGGTCCACGGTCTGTTGCCGGCGGATACTACAGAGGATGTACGGAATCGGGGCGCCGGCGTCTCACGGCAGATCGCGGTCCTTCCCGTGGGGAGTTTCGAGCAGCACGGCCCGTTCCTGCCGCTGGTGACCGACACCCTGGTGGCGTGCGCCGTCGCGAGGGAGATCGCCGACACGTACCCGGTGCATCTCCTCCCTCCGGTGACGATCTCGTGCTCGCACGAGCACGCGGCCTGGCCGGGAACCGTCTCCATCTCCTCCGTGACCCTTCACGCGGTGGTACGGGACATCGCCGACTCGCTGCGCCGGTCCGGCGTGGACACCCTGGTGCTGGTCAACGGACACGGCGGGAACTACGTACTCGGCAACGTCGTTCAGGAATCCTCCGCCCGCGGCGAGCGCATGTCGCTGTTCCCGGCGCCGGAGGACTGGGAGGCCGCGCGCCGGCACGCCGGCGTGGTCACCTCGCTGCTCACCGACATGCACGCGGGAGAAATCGAGACCTCCATCCTTCTGCACACTCACCCCGAATTGCTCCGTACCGGTTATGAGACCTCCGATCACATCGCTGACGACCGGCGCCAGTTGCTCACGCTGGGAATGACCGCCTATACCGATTCCGGTGTCATAGGACGCCCTTCACTGGGCTCCGCGGAAAAGGGCAAAGAGCTTCTGGCGAGCCTCGTGGATTCCTTCGGCGCGTATTTCTCGATGCTCACCTCCGGCAGCACCGCGACGGAGGCTGCGCCCCCGGCCGGTTCGGCGGGCGCCACCGGTTCGGCCGACGCGGTGAGCGACGGCGCATAGGCCGTGTCCTCCCGGGCGCGCCGGGCGGCGGTGGCCACCGTCCGCCGCCCGGCGCGCAGTTCCGCGTACCAGCGGACGACGAGCACGATCACTCCGGGCAGGCTCGCCACGAGGCTGAGCACCCCGTAGACCACGGCGACGGCCAGTCCCCGGCCCGCGCCCAGTCCCGCGGCGCCGAACGCCCAGGCGGCGACGCCCTCCCGGGGGCCCCAGCCGCCGACGTTCAGCGGCAGCGCCATGGCGAGCAGCGCCAGTACGCCCAGCGGCAGCAGCTCGGTCACCGCCGCGCCGACTCCGGCGACGCGGGCGGCGAGGACGAACATCGCCAGATAGCCGGCGAGCACGACGAGGGAGGAGAGCAGCACACCCGGACCGTTGCGCCGGGACAGCAGTCCCTCGCGGGCCTCGGCGAGTACCGGCCGCGGCGCCCGGCCCCGGCGTGACGACGCCGACCGGTTCATCCGCAGGGCGAGGACGACCGCACAAGCCCCGAGTGCGGCGAGGCCCACGAACGGGACGGCCTGCCGCATGTCGTCCCGGACCGGCGACGGCATGGTCAGTAGCATCACGGCCCCGGCGGCGAACAGCGCCAGCTGTCCCGCGGTCCGCTCCAGCACCACGGACCGCACCCCGCGGCCCAGGTCACCGGTGCTCTGCCCGTGCCGCACCGCGCGGTGGACGTCGCCGAGGACGCCACCGGGCAGGGCCGCGTTCAGGAACAGGGCGCGGTAGTAGTCGGCGACGGCCGGAGCGAGCGGCAGCCGGATTCTCAGGCCCCGGGCCACCAGGGCCCAGCGCCAGGCGCTGAACACCGTGGTCACCAACCCGATCCCGAGCGCCGCCAGCACGGAGAGCCCGTCGATCCGGCGCAGCCCGTCGAGGAGGACACCGGTGCCCAGGCGCCACAGCAGCACGGCGAGGATGAGGACACCGGCGGCGCTGCCGAGGCGGGTGCGCACGGTGGGGGTGTTGAGCCGGGCGAGGAGAGCGCGCGGGGCGCTGCCGGGGCGCGGTACCGGGGTGTCCAGGACCGGTGTTCCCCCCGTCCGGGCACTCACGCGGCGGCACCCGACGGCCGGCACAGGGCGAGCAGGTCGTTGTGGTGGACGACGACCCGCAGCTCGCCCGCCGCGCAGGCCTCCAGGCGCTCGGTCAGGTAACGGCCCGCGGGCTCGGCCAGTTCGGGGCGCTCCTCGACCGCCGCGCCGACCCAGCCCCGCAGCCACTGCGCGGTCAGTTCGGCCTGCTCGGGGCCGAGCTGCCAGGGGCTCGGGTCGAGCCGTACGGTCGCGCCGTGTTCGGCGAAGGCCTCCGTGGCGACGGTGGCCGCGTCCGGGCCGAGCAGTCCGCCCCGGCGCTGGTGGGCGTTGAACGCCTCGGTGATCTCCTGGTCCAGCGGGTGCGGCGCGGTCAGTTCGACGCGTCCGGCCACCGAGAGCGTGAGCAGGGCCGGGCAGCCGGCTCCGGCGCAGGCGGCGGCGAGGGCGTCGACGTCCTCGCGGGTGAGGACGTCGAGCAGTGCGGACGCCGTCACCAGGGAGGCGCCCGCCAGGGCCTCCGGGGTGAGCCGGGCGACGTCGCCGCGCCGGGTCTCCACGCTGACGCGGCTGCCGTCGGCGGCGGACCGCGGTGAGGCGACGGCGGCGAAGTGGAGGAGGTAGGGGTCCCGGTCGTGCAGGATCCAGTGCTGGGCGCCGTCCAGCCGGGGCGCGAGCCAGCGGCCCATGGAGCCGGTGCCGCAGCCGATGTCGTGGACGATGAAACCGCCGGCCCGCTGCGGCAGGTTGGCGAGCCGGATGCGCAGCGGGTCGAGCAGGTCGTGGGCGCGTGCGCAGGCGTCTGCGGGCTCACGCAGTTGGAGCCACTCGGGCGCGTACCGGGCGGGTTCATCGGTGTCGGCGGTGGCGGCCTCCCGCAGCCGGAGGGTGTCCCGCTCCCCGGGACGGAGCGCGGGGCCGGCCCCGGGGATGACGGACTGCCGGGCGGCGGAGCCGGCCGGTCCGGCCGGTCCGGCCGGTGCCGTCGGCTGCGCCGTCTGCGTTGTTGACGGGGTCTGCGTCGTTGACGGGCTGGTCATGCGGCCCTCCGGGGTTCGGTCGGAAGCCGGCGCAGTACCGCCGCCAGGCTCTGTGCGGTGCTCGCCCAGCCGCCGAGCGCGGCACGCCGGCCGCGCGCGGCCGCCTTCAACCGGCGGCGGACGTCCGCCTCGCCGAACCAGCCGCGGAGTTCGACGGCGATGGCGGCGGGGTTCTCCGGCGGCACGAGGATGCCGGGCACCCCGCCGTCGGGGGCGCGGCCGACCGCCTCGGGCAGACCGCCGACATCGGTGGCCAGCACCGGGATGCCACGCGCCAGCGCCTCGGTGACCGCCATGCCGTACGTCTCGGCGTACGAGGTGAGGACCATCAGGTCGGCGGCGGCGTAACTGGCGTCGAGTTCGGCGCCGGATTTCGGTCCCGCCAGCTCCAGCCGGTCCTGGAGGCCGTACTCGCCGATCAGGGACCGCAGATAAGCGACGTACTCGGGGTCATGGCCGAGTCCGCCGACCAGCGAGCAGCTCCACGGCAGGTCGGACACCGCCGCCAGCGCCTCGACCAGCCGGTGCTGGCCCTTGCGCGGGGTGAGGGCGGCGACGCACAGCAGCCGGGAGACGCCGTCGGTGCCGGAGGCGAGGGGCGCGATGTCGGCGCCGGGAGCGGCTACGTGGACCCGGTCGGGTGCGAGCCCGTGGTGGGAGACGAGACGGCGTACCGCCCAGTCGCTGGTGCCGATGACGGCCGGCACCGCGCGCAGCACCGTACGCTCACGGGCGTCCAGGTCGGCGGCGACCGCCGGGTCGAGCCCGGTCTCGTCGCCGAGCGGGAGGTGGACGAGGACGGCCATCCGCAGCCGTTCCGCCTCCGGGACGATGATCTCGGGGACCCCGCAGGCGACCAGTCCGTCCAGCAGGACGACGGCGCCGTCGGGCAGTTCGCACAGGGTGCGGGCGAGCGCGGTGCGGGCGGCGGCGTCCGGGCGGGGCCAGTCACCGGCCACGGCGTGCCGCTGCACCTCCCAGCCGAAGCCGGGCAGGTCCAGACAGACGCGCCGGTCGTAGGCGTTGCCACCACTCGGTGCGGCCGGGTCGTCGACGCCGCCCGGCATCAGGAAGTGCACGGAGCGCAGGGACATGGGGATGATCCCTCCGTTCCCCGGGAAGGAGGCCTGCTGGGGAACGTAGTCCAGGCGGGCCCGCTGGGTGGCCGTGTCGGTCACGGTGGCGGTGGCGTCGTTCACAGCTCACGCTCGTAACTCGCCCAGGCTATGTGCGATTCGTGCAGGGTGATCGTGAGTCCCGCGATGCCCTTGGCGCCCTCGCCCAGCGCGCCCTTGTGGATGCGCTCGGCGAGCCGGTCGGCGATGACCTTGGCCAGGAACTCCGTGGAGGTGTTGATCCCCGCGAAGTCGGGTTCGTTGTCGAGGTTGCGGTAGTTCAGCTCGCCGACGACGGCCCCGAGTTCCTGCGTCGCGAGGCCGATGTCGACGACGATGTTGTCCTCGTCCAACTGTTCGCGCCGGAATGTGGCGTCCACGAGGAACGTGGCCCCGTGCAGGCGCTGGGCCGGTCCGAAGACCTCGCCATGGAAGCTGTGGGCGATCATGATGTGATCGCGGACGGTGATGCTGAACAACGGACGACCCTCCAGGTGCGGCGCGTCTGCCCCCCGGCCGATCGCCGCCGGGGATGCCGTGTAGTACGGCCGTCCGCCGTCCGGCGTTCAGCCTCCGGTCCGTCTTTTCTCAGGTCAGGCGGTGGCCCTTCGATCAGGGCGTGACGTGGTCGTAGCGGACGAGGTGACACAGGGCCGGGATCTCGCCGGAGGCGAGGCGGGGCATGACGCCGGGCAGCTCCTCGAACGCGGACTCGCCGGTGATCAGCGCGTCGAGCGCGGGGTCGGCCAGCAGCTCGAGGGCGAGGGCGAGCCGGTCGGCGTAACTGCGGCCGGGGCGGGCCGGGGAGACCGTGCCGACCTGGCTGCTGCGGATGGCGAGCCGCCGGGAGTGGAAGGCCTCGCCCAGCGGGAGGCTCACCTTCCGGTCGCCGTACCAGCTCAGTTCGATCACCGTGCCCTCGGCGCCGAGCAGTTCGAGCGCCCGGGTGAGCCCTTGCTCGGTGGCGCTGGCGTGCACGACCAGGTCGCAGTCGCCCAGGGCGTCCCCGGGCAGCGCGAATCCGACGCCGAGGGCCTCGGCGGTCCTGGCGCGCGCGGGATCGGCGTCGACGAGCTGGACGCGTACGCCGGGGAAACGGGCCAGCAGCGCGGCCACCGAGCTGCCGACCATGCCGCCGCCGACGACGGCGATCCGGTCGCCGATCAACGGCGCCGCGTCCCACAGGGCGTTGACGGCGGTCTCCACGGTGCCGGCCAGCACGGCCCGGCCGGCGGGCACGTCGTCGGGCACGGGTGTCACGGCGCTCGCCGGGACGACGTAACGGGTCTGGTGCGGGTGGAGGCAGAAGACCGTGCGCCCGACGAGTGCCGCAGGCCCCTCCTCCACCACGCCCACGTTGAGGTAGCCGTACTTCACCGGCCCCGGGAAGTCGCCCTCCTGGAACGGCGCGCGCATCGCCGTGTACTGGCTCTCGGGCACCCCGCCGCGGAAGACGAGGGTCTCCGTACCGCGGCTCACCCCGGAGTACAGCGAGCGCACCAGCACCTCGTCCTCACCGGGGGCGGGCAGGGCGATCTCGCGGATCTCGCCCCGCCCGGGCGAGTCGAGCCAGAACGCACGAGCGGTGCGGTTCATCGAATTCCTCCTGAACGAACGGTGAGTTGCACCCGTACCGAGGGGTGCACAGGCCGCGCACAAGGCAGCGGCGTTGATCGACTCTGTCACACGGCCGGAGGGTGTTCGGTGGCCCTGAACAACAGTTACGACGCGAGGCTCGTACAGCAGGAGACCGCCGTGGGGGCGGGCGTACAGGTCCTGCTGCTGGCGCTTCTCGGTACGGCGGTCGGCATGGGCCCGGCGGGCTGGCTGACCGGCCTCGCGTTCGCGATCGCCACCTGGGCGGTGCTCTCCCGGGCCCTGCACCGGTCCCGGCTGCGCTCGTTCGGCCCGGCCAACCGGGTCACGCTCGGCCGGGCGATCCTGGTGGGCGGGGTGACCGCGCTGGTCGCCGACTCCTTCCAGGACACTCCGCCCGTCTCCCTCCTCGTCGGCCTGACCGCCGTGGCCCTCGTCCTCGACGGGGTGGACGGCAAGGTGGCGCGCAGGACCGGCACGTCGACCGCGCTGGGCGCCCGTTTCGACATGGAGGTCGACGCGTTCCTCATCCTGGTGCTCAGCGTGTACGTGTCGATGGCGATGGGCCCCTGGGTGCTGCTGATCGGCGGTATGCGGTACGTCTTCGTCGCCGCGGCCCGGGTGTGGCCGTGGCTGAACGCCGCCCTCCCGCCGAGCACGGCCCGCAAGACGGTGGCCGCGCTGCAGGGCGTGCTCCTGCTGGTGGCGGGCGCGGACCTGCTGCCGCACCCGGTCAACGTCGGGGTGGTGGCGCTGGCCCTGGGCCTGCTGCTGTGGTCGTTCGGCCGTGACGTCCTGTGGCTGTGGCGCACCTCGCGGGTACGGCCCGCCCCCGTCGAGCGGCCGGTTCGGGAGCTCGTCGCGCAGTGACGCCCGTCCGGCGGCCCGGCGGACACGGGACGGCTCCTGGACCGGGGAGGCGAGCCCTTCCCCCGCACTCCACGACACGACAGAGCGCAGTACGGCACGGCACCCGCCGGCGACACCCCGGGGCCGGGGAGCCGAACAGGCGTGAGGTGTCCCGTCACCCGCGCCGGGGCAGCAGTCCCACCGCCGCCGCTGTGACACCGGCCAGGACCAGCCAGGGCACCGCAGGGGGCAGTCCCGCGTCCAGCAGGGTCCCGGTCGCCGAGCTGCCGAGCAGCACGACGAGGCCGGAGACGGAGGACAGCGCGCCGGTGTAGAGGCCGAGCCGGCCGTCCTCGGCGAGCTCGGGGACCCAGGCGCGGGCCACCGGCACGACCAGCATCTGGCCGAAGGTGAGCAGGACGACGAATCCGGCCACCGGCGCCAGCGCGGCAGCTCCCGGCCATCCTGTCGGCCGTGTCGTCGCAGCCGCCCCCGCCACCACCGCGAACCCGGCCGCGATCAGCAGCAGACCGGCCGCCATGGACCGGCGCATGGCCAGCCGCTCCCCCACCCAGCGGGTCACGGGCAGCTGGGTGGTCACCACCAGCAGCGAGGACAGGGCGAACAGCCAGGCCAGCGACGTCTGTGAACCGGTGACCCGCTCCACCTCCGCGGGCAGGGCGAGATACAGCTGGTTGTACGCGAGCAGATGGGCGCCGTACGCGCAGCACAGGGCGAGGAAGGGCCGGTTGCGCAGCAGCAGCCGCAGCCCGCCCCGCACCGGGGTCCGTTTCCTGCCCGGTATGCGCTGGGGCAGTAGCCAGGCGTGTCCGGCGAGGACGAGGACGAAGACGCCCGCGCCCGCGAGGCAGGTGGTGCGGAAGTCCACGGCCAGCAGCAGGGCGCCGAGCAGCGGGCCGACGAACGCTCCCGCCTGTCCGGCCACGGTGAACAGCGCGAGGACGCGGGTGCGGGACCGGCCGCTCTCCTCCTCCCACACGACGGCCTGCCGGGCCACCTCGGACTCGACGGCCGGTGAGAACAGGGCGGCGGCGAAGCCGATCAGCAGCACCGCGCCGATCACGGTCCAGGTCTGCTCGGCGTACCCGAGCCACGCGAACCCGGCGATCCTGAGGGCGCAGCCGGCGAGGACCACGGGCCGGATGCCGTACCGGTCGGCCAGTGTCCCGCCGACCACGAACAGCCCCTGCTGGCTGAACGTCCTGAGCCCCAGCACCAGCCCGACCAGCCACCCCGCCATGCCCACGGTCCGTCCCAGGTGGGCGGCGAGGAAGGGCAGGACGACGAAGAAGCCGATGTTGAAGGCGAGTTGGGTGAGGATCAGCAGGCGCAGGATTGGGGAGAGCCGGGTACGGCGGCGGCCGCTCTCCTGCGGGGCCTTGCGCGCTCCGAAGGAGGACAGGGACATCACCGTGCCTCCACCAGTCGGCGTTCTCCGTCTGCGCCTTCGGGGTCTGCGCCTTCGGGCTTTTCGGCCGGGGTGCGTTCCTCGGGTCCGGACGGCGCGCGCGCCGTCCGCCCGGGCCGCCGCAGCCCGCCCGCCGCCGTGACCGAGAGGGCGCCGAGCAGGGCGAGGGCGGCGGCCGGGGCGAGGACGGCCCAGGGGGCGCGTTCGGCGTAGGGCTGGTTCTCGGCGAGGAGCCGGCCCCATTCCGGGGACGGCGGCTGGGCGCCGAGCCCGAGGAAGCCGAGGGAGGCGAGGGCGAGGGCGATGCCGGGCAGCCGTAGCAGGGCGTGGCGGAGGACGGGCGGCAGTACGGCGGGCAGGAGGTGGCGCCGCAGCAGATGGCGGCGGCCGGCGCCCAGCCCTTCGGTGGCGGCGGTGTGCTGGGCGGCGTGTTCCTGGAGCAGCAGCGCGGAGGTGTGCGCCGCGAGCGCGGTCCAGCCGACGGCGGTCACGGCGAGCGCCGGTGTGGTGGCGCCGCTGCCCACGGCGGCGGTGACGAGCAGGGCGGCGAGCACCGGGGGTACGGCGTTGACCGTGTCGACGAGGGCCCCGGACAGCCGGGGTACGAGGCCGAGCAGGACGCCGACGCACAGGGTCGCCGCGCTGATCCCGAGGGCGAGGAACAGGGTGTCGAAGGCTCCGTGTCCGACGCGGGCGAGCATGTCCCGGCCGAGGGCGTCGGTGCCGAACGGATGTGTGAGGGAAGGGGGTTGGAGCCGCTCCTCGGTGTTCAGGGCGAGTGGGTCGCGGGGCAGCCCGAAGGCGACGACGGCTGCGAGGAGGGCGCCGTGGACGAGGGGCTGGGTGCGGCGGGCGGGCGGCGTCGGCCGGTGCAGTGTCGACAGGGCGCCGTCGCGCAGGGCGGGTCCGGTGAGCAGCGGGGCGGCGAGCCGGCAGGCGACGGTGACCAGGGCCGCGAGCAGGACGAGGGCGAGGGTGCCTGCCTGGAGGACGGGCAGGTCCTGGGCGAGGGCGGCCTGGAGGGTGGTGCGGCCGAGTCCCGGGATGTCGAAGACCTGCTCGACGGCGACGGCCCCGCCGGTCAGCCCGACGACGAACAGGCCGAGGTTGGGCAGCAGCACGGGCAGGCAACGGCGCACCGCCTGGCGGGCGATGCGCCGGCCCGGAATGCCCCGGGCGGTGGCGCTCAGGGCCCAGGGTTCGGCGAAGGCGCCGGGCAGCAGGTCGTCGAGGAGCCTGCCGAGCACGGCCCCTGCGGGCAGGCCGAGGGCGAGCGCGGGAAGCACCGTCCACCGGGGCCCGTACCAGCCGAGGGCGGGCAGCCATCCCCACTGCACGGCGACCACGGTGGCGAGGACGGACGCGAGGAGGAATTCGGGCAGGGCGGCGAGCACCGCGGACCCGGTGCCCGCGGCTCGGCGTCCGCGGAGGCGTCGCCGTGCGCCGAGCCGGAGCGTACGGGCACACACCAGGGCGGCGGTGAGCGCGGCGACGAGGAGCGCCACCGTCATCAGCAGCAGGGAGGCGCCGAGTGCGTCGAGCACCTCAGGCATGACCTCGCTGCCGGAGATCCACGACCGTCCCGCGTCCCCGCGCCACAGGCCGCTCAGCCACTGCCCGAGCAGGTGCGCGGGCCCGGCCTCGAGCCCGAGTTGGGCCCGGATGCCGGCCAGCACCTCGGGGGCGGGGTCGCGGTCGGCGGACCGGGCCTTGAGGACGGTGCGTGCCGGGTCGGTGTGCGAGAGCCAGGGCAGCAGGCCGATGCCGCACACCAGGGCGGCCGCGAGGACGACCCGCCACAGGAGTGCGGCCACCTGCTGTCGCATCGTCAGCGCCGCGTTCCCGTGCCGACGAGGGTGCGCTCGTACGGGTCGAACAGCACGCCGCGCACCGAGGTGCCGACGCCGGTGAGGATGCGCTGGTGGACCAGCGGCAGCACCGCGTCGGTGCCGAGTACGGCGGCCTCGGCGGTCATGGCGGCGTCCTGCCGCTTGTCGGGGTCGGCGGTCCGCTCGGCCTCGGCGACGGCCCGGTCGACGTCCTCGTCGCAGAGCTGGGCGATGTTGTTCGCGCCGTCGCAGGTGTAGTCGGCGGCGAGCACGGCGACGGGGTCGCCGGTGTCGAGCATCGTGTTGCGGGCGAGGACGAACGCGTCGAACTTCCCGTCCAGCGCGTCGGTTTCGAGCCGCGAGTACTCCCGCACCTCCAGCTCGACCTCGAACCCGGCCTTCTCCAGCTGCTGCTTCAGCACCTGGGCGACTTCGGGAAGTTCGGGCCGGTTGTCGTAGGTGGCGAGGGTGATCGGGGCGGTGTCCTTGCCGGCGGCGGCCGCTCCGGCCCGTCCGGTGGGCTTGACCCGCTTGCCGTCGGCCCAGGTCACGGCGGGCCCGAAGACACCGGCGCCGGGGTCGGCGTACCCCTCGTACACGCCTTCGGCGAGTGCGGAGGTGTCGAGGGCCTCGCGGGCGGCGGCGCGCAGCTTCGGGTCCTTGAAGGGGCCGGAGAAGGCGTTGAGCAGCAGGCCGGTGGTGCGGGTGGTGGCGGTGTCCTGGCGCATGGCCGCGTCGAGGGTGGCCGCCTGGGCGACGGGTACGGCTTCGGCGATGTCGAGTTCGCCGGTGCGCAGGGCGTTGGTGCGGGCGGTGCCGTCGGCGATGAACCGGGCGTCGATGCCGGAGGCCTGGGCGCGCCCGCCCCAGTAGTCGTCGAAGCGGTCGAGGGTGGCGGAGGTGGCCCCGTTGACCTGGGTGAGCTCGAAGGGCCCGGTGGCGGTACCGACCGGATCGACGTGTGAGGCGCCCTTCGTCTCCCCCTCCTTCTTCTTGTAGGCCTTCTCGGCGAACACGGCGAGGCTGGGGCTGGAGAGCCGCAGCGGCAGGACCGGGTCGGGCTCGGCGGTGCTGACGCGGACGGCCCGGTCGCCGTCGGGTTCGGCGGTCAGGGTGACGCCGGTGAGGGCGCCGGGGACCGGCTCGGCCTCGGTGGCGTGGGTGAGGGCGGCGGCGACGGCGGCCGGGGTGACGTCCGTACCGTCCTGGAACCGGGCCTCGCGCAGCGTGAACACCCAGCTCTTGTCGCCGTCCTGACGCCATGACTGGGCGAGCGCGGGCGCGGCGGAGCCGTTGGCGTCCAGCGCGGTCAGTCCCTCGGAGACACCGAGCCGGCTGAGGAGGGTGGCGTCGGCGCCGTACGGGGAGAGCTGCTCGGCCGGCGGGAAGGCGAGCGCGACGCGCAGCCGGGAACCGCTCCCGGCGGCGTCGCCGTCGGCGGGGTCATCGCTCCCGGAGGCGAAGCAGCCTGCCAGGAACGGGGTGGTGGCGAGGGCGGCGAGCAGCCGCGAAGGAAGCCGGCGCACCGGTCACCGTCCCATCGGGATCTCGAAGTGGAGGACGCCGCTGCCGTCGCCCGCGTCCTCACGTTCATCGTGTACGACCTTGGCGAGGGACCGCCAGAAGGGCTCGGCACCGGGGACGGACGGGTCGGTGTGCAGATACACGGACCGGTAACCGCCGTCGGCCGCCGCGAAGTCGAGCAGTTCGTCGACCATGCGCCGGGCGAGCCCGCGCCTGCGGTGGTCCGGCCGGACGTACACGCGCCGCACCTGAGCGGTCTCCCCCGAGGGGTACCGCTCGGCGAGTTCGCGCGGGTTCGGCGGGTGCGCGGGCCCGCGGGAGTCGAGCGCGGCGGTGGCGACGACGTCACCGCCGCCCCTCCCGTCGCCGCTTCCGCCCTCGGGGTCGATGGCGACGAGCAGAGTGTGCCGGGGGGAGGCGAGGTAGGCGGCGGCCGGATCGATGATGTCGCCGTGCCACCGGGGCACGTAGCCGGTGCCGAAGTCGCGGTAGACCGTGTCGAGCATCACAGCTCGCGCACGGTCGAGGTCTGCCGGACCCGCGGTCCTGATGATGTAGTCACGCACTTGCGCATCATATGCATTAAGTCTCCAGAGTCGATCATTCGGGTGAACCTCAAAACATGACGGCCGGGACACGCGCCGGAGTGTTTGACACCGCCGCGACCGACCCCTAGAACCTAGCAATATGACATTCGTTTTCAAAAGGGCGGGGTGTCGATGAGGATCGCGTTCGTCGGCAAGGGCGGCAGTGGCAAGACGACGATGTCCGCCCTCTTCTCCCGTCACCTGGCGAGCACCGGCGCCCCGGTCCTCGCCATCGACGGCGACATCAACCAGCATCTGGCCGAGGCCCTCGCCCCCGCCGAGGACACCCCGGTGACGCCCCCTCCCCTGGGCCCGCTCCTGCACGACATCAAGGCGTACCTGCGTGGCACCAACCCCCGCATCACCTCCACCGAGTCGATGATCAAGACCACCCCGCCCGGCCGCGGCTCACGCCTCCTGCGCCTGCTGGGCGACGACGAACTACACGCACGGCACGTCGTCCGGGCCGGTGGCGTCCCGCTGATGGCGACGGGTCAGTTCGACGACAGCGACCTGGGTGTGGCCTGCTACCACTCCAAGCTCGGCGCGGTGGAGCTGTACCTGGGCCACCTGGTCGACGGCCCCGGCGAATACGTGGTGGTCGACATGACCGCGGGCGCCGACGCCTTCGCCTCCGGTCTGTTCACCCGCTTCGACCTCACCTTCCTGGTCGCCGAACCCACTCGCAAGGGCGTCTCCGTCTACCGCCAGTACCGGGACCACGCCCGCGAGTTCGGCATCCGCATCGCGGTCGTCGGCAACAAGGTGACCTGCGAGGACGACCTCCTCTTCCTCAAGAACCAGGTGGGTGACGACCTCCTGACCCACCTCGTGCACTCCGACTGGGTGCGGGCGGCGGAACAGGGCAGGGCAGCACCGGCCGACCCCGACGCCGCAACCGCCTCGGACCCCCTGAGCGCACTGGAACCCCACAACCGCCACGCCCTGACGGTCATGCGCGAGGCCGTGGACTCCCACCCCCGCGACTGGGACCGCCTCCACCGCCACGCCGTGGAGTTCCACCTCCGCAACGCCCGTTCCTGGGCCGACGCGCGCACGGGCGAGGACCTGTCGGCCCAGGTGGACCCGGACTTCGTCCCCGGCCCCGAAGCCCTCCTGCCCTGCCCCTGACCCTGGTCCTACCCGGCTACTCGATACCGGTCGCGTCGAGGAGCCGGACCAGGTCCTTGCGCCCGTACCCGAGCAGCCGGGCACGATGGGTGCCCGTCAGCAACAGGTGTGCGGCGATCACCGCCGCACACCCGTCCCTGTCGTCACCGAGCCACTCCTGCGGCTTCTCGACCCCCAGGCTGTTCATCACCAGCCCGTGCTCGCGCCGGACTTGAGCGACGGTCCCGGCGACCGCGTCCAGCAGCGTCTTCCCCGGCCGCTCGCACTCCAGCGCGAAACACCCCCAGTCCACCGGCACACAGCCCTCCGGCGGCCGCTCCCGCACCCCCGCGTACCGCTCGTCCCCGAACCCGACCGCGCCGAACTCCTCGTGCACCAGCGCGAACCGATGGAACCCCGCCGGAACCGGCGGCGGTGGCGGCGTGTACTGCCACCCCGCGTCCTCGTACAACAGCCTCTTCACCTCCTCCTCGTCGGCATGCGTCACGCTGAACCCGCTGGCGTCGTTGCGCCCGGTCGTCGTCCCGTCGGGGTGGCGATGAAAGTGGAGACCCATGTGTACCCCCGTGGTCTGCGATGAGAACGACGAGAAGCCCTCGTCACAGGACCAAACGGACCGCGACCCCCGCCCGTGCCCGTCCTCGACAGCATCACCCGATCGCGTGAGCACGAGGTACGAACTGACGGCAGGGCGACAGAGCCTTCACGCACGGGTGGGACGACGCGTTCCAGGGGCACCGGCGAAGGCTCCGGCCAGGCGATTCGCATGCCGGACGAAGCCCGCTTCCCGCGCTGGAGGTGATCGTTCCCCGCCGAGTGGCGTCGGAAGGCCGTGCGTGCTGTGCCGTACGGCGCCGGCGTTGTGGTGGTCGCGTCAGTCGGCCTGTGCCTGGGCGACGACGCCGGTGACGAACTGCTCCGCCTTCCCGCCCCGGGACCGGACCAGCAGGCGCAGGGGCTGCGGCAGGTGGTGGGGCAGGTCGGTGGGAACCGTCACCAGCCAGCGCGTGCGCAGCGTCCTTCCCTCCTGGAGGGTGGTGGGGCGGATCGTGCGCTGGGGAAGGGCTTCCCAGCTGTCGGGGACGAGCAGGTGCGGGCTGACGACTGTGGTGGCTGTCGCCGTGACGGTGGTGGTGACCTTCACGGTCCTGCCCGGCTCCACGGGGACAAGACCGTTCGATGGTGTCTCGACGGTGAGGGTGAGCCGGGGGTCTTCCGTGCGCCATGACTGCCAGGCGGCGACTCCCACGGCACCGCCCGAGGTGCGTGTGGCGGTGAGTCGGAGGGCGGTGGTGGTGACGGCCCTCCCCAGGAGGATCCGGTTGAGGGTTCCCGGCCGGGGGGCTCGCGGGGTGCGGTGCTGGCCGGGCAGGGGATGCCATCCGCCGTCCCGGCCGCGGTAGTGGAGTTCGTAGGAGTCAGGGGTGCGGACCCCGCCGCCGTCGTCGTAGAAGGAGATCCGCAGGTCCGACACGGGGGTGGGGACGCCGAAGTCCACGGCGAGCCAGTCGTCGGCGTGGGGGCTGCCGTAGTTGGTCCACCGCGACGACGGCGTGTCGATGTGGAGGTCCTGTCCGTCGATGGCCTTGGCCGGGCTGTCGAGGGGGAACGTGTACGAGGCCCGCGCGAGGGGGTGGCCCTTCTGCTCGACGTTGGCCAGGTCGTCGACCTCACGGGGCAGGGTGTGCTGCCTGGCCCTGCCGATGGTGAGCGTCACCGGCTCCAGGTCGTCCTGCCGGTGGATGCGCCGGCCGTCCAGCCAGACGCTCAGGCCTGCTCCGTGTCCGTAGTGCCGGCCACTGCGGTCGAAGAGCACGCTGAGGTTGTGGCCGTGGTAGGGGAGGTTCTCCACGGCGAAGTGATCCCATGCGCGCGGTACCAGGGGCGCGAGGGCGACGGTGGCATCGGGCTGGGAACGGATCCCGAGCAGCCCCGACAGGACCAGGTCGTTGAAGGTGGAGTGGTTGTAGTCCTCACTGTGCCCGCGGCCGTCGTAGATCCAGCGGTCCTCGTCGGGGTGGTGCGCCTCGGCGACATACGGCTTGCCGTCCTTGCGATGGGTCAGGGCGTAGGCGCGGAGCACGGCGTAGTAGTCGGCGCGGTCGACGTGGGGCTGGGCGGGGTAGTCGATGAGGAGGTTGGCCAGGGCGGTGAGCGTCTGGCTGGTGGCGAACGGCCAGCTCGGACCGTTCCAGCGGCAGCAGCCTTCGAGTGCCTGGTACATGAACCACGGACTGCGCCGCTCGACCGTGGTGGGACCGAAGGGCGCGGAGAACCCCTCGGGATCGCGCAGTTGGGCCCATGCCGCGGCGTTGTCCGCCGGCGCCATGTGGAAGTACCACGGCAGGAAGCCGATCTGCTCGCGGTCGGCGAGCCTGCGCCGCTCGGGATTCCCGTCCCGCATGACGTGCTTGTAGAACTGGTCCTCCTCGTCCCACAGCAGGCGTTCCTGCTGCACCCGCAGGGCACGGGCCCGCTCGTCGTAGCGGTCGGCCTTCGCCTCGTCGCCCCGGTGGCCGCGGCGCCGCAGGAGTGCGGCGATCGCCTTGGCGTCGCCGTACTGGTAGGCGTTGAGAGTGGGGCGGAACCCCTCACCACCGTGGTAGGGGTCGTCGCTCTGGTAGGAGCTCGCGGTGTACTCCATCGCGTCCCACACCGGTGTCTGCCAGTAGAGGCCGACCTCGTCGTCGAACTGCGGAGCCCATCGCCCCCACTGGCGCTCCAACTCGTCGAGCAGACCCAGGGCGTGCTCCCATCTGCCGTCGGTCGACGCCCGGGCCACGACGGCGTCCGCGATCCAGAAGGAGTACTGGTGTGCCCAGTCGGTGGTGTTCTCGTTGAGGAAGTCCGTGGCCGGTTTGGGTCCTGAGCCGCTGCCGCGCAGCCAGTAGCCGATGTAGTCGTCGAGGTAGCGGTGGTCGCGCAGCCAGCGCGCCTCGCGGATGTGGTGAGCGGCGGCGGCGTTGATCCCGCCGTGCGGCGCGGAGTAGCCGACCGGCCCCAGGAACTCCGAGAGGATCCACCCCTCCCGGGGCCCGGTGTACTTCAGGGCGTGCTTGATCACGCGCCACCGGTAGTAATAGGTGTCCCGGATGGCGGCATCGGGCAGGTCGACGAAGGGGATGTTCGCCTCGTACCACTCGGCCTCCGGCAGGTCTCCCAGCAGTGACCGGTGGTCCAGGAAGGCCGTTCCGGGGCCCACCACCGGATACAACGGAGACGCGCTCGCCCCCTTGCCGGCTGCGGGCGCCTCGCCCGGAGGACCGCCGACCGCACCCGCCCGTGCGGCCGCGCCGGGCGGCACCGCACCGCTCAGGGCCACCGCGCCCAGGGCCGCAGCGCCGCTGTGCAGAAGCCGCCGACGATCGAGGGCCATGCGAGTGCTCCTTCTGCGAGAACGAGTCGACAGAGCTGCCCGAGCGGCTGACGGACCGTGCCTGACACCGTTGTCCGCCAGAGATTCTCGGCTCAGAGTGCCATGGGTCGGGTCCACAGTTGAAGAGTCTGTGCAACGTTAGAAAAACAGATCCCGTACCCGAGGGAGTGAGACCACGACGACATGGACGCCCCTGTCCGGGTTCTTGAACCGCACTGACCTGATGGCCACTTGCAGAGCGAGGAAGCCGGGCCGTCCCTGCGCCCGGTCGTCGTCCCGTCGGGGTTGCGATGAAAGCAGAGACCCATGTGTACCCCCGTGGTCTGCGATGAGAACGACGAGAAGCCCTCGTCACAGGAACAAACGGACCGCGCCCCCACCCGTGCCCGTCCTCGACAGCATCACCCGATCGCGTGACCAGGCACTGCACGGCTGCCACCGGACAACGCAACTCAGCCGTCCCACCTCGGAGATCACCACAATCCCCCACACGTTCACGCCCGCTGAACTACCGTGCCGCCATGACGACGACGCCTGGGAAGCCACTCCCCCACCTCACTCCGACCGGCACCTGCTGGTGCGGCTGCGCCAAGAAGGTCGGCGCGGGTTCCTTCTTCGCCCCGGGCCACGACAAGGTGGCGGAGGCGGCCCTGCTGGCAGCCGAATACGGTTCGTCCGTCGCCCAGTTGCTGCACGCCCACGGATACGGCCCCGGACACTCGGTGAGCTCCCGTGCCGTCGCCGAGGGCGTATGGCAGAAGTGTCCGTCGTGCTCCTACGTGGGCGCCCCGGCGAGCATCGCCAACCACACGAGGCGCGAGCACGCGCCCGCCACAGCCGAACAGGCCTGAGGACCGACACCATGACCGAACCGACCGCCGCCACATCCAGCCAACGCGCCGACCTCGAAAAGGCGGTGCGCACCTATGGCGGCCACTGGGACACCGCTCGCGGCCTGCGCGCTCTACGCGACGCGGGCCACAGCCCCCAGGAAAAGAACACCCGCCACATCCTCCGCGAGCTCGCACGTGAAGGCCTGCTGGTCAAAACGGAGGACTGGCCCGTCCTCTACACCACGGCGAAGAAGGATTGAGGGGAAACGGCCGGTGCACCGAAGCACCGGCCGTCCTTCCCGCGGCTCCCCACGGCTCGACGGCGCCTGACAGCTCTCACGCGCCGCGCATGAGCTCCGCGTTGACGGCGTCGACCCGTGTGTACAGGGGTCCTTCAGTCACGATGGTCTCGCCCCTCCCCTGGCGCCGCAGGTCCACGTCGATCACGGTGACGAGCGAGTTGCCCAGTCCGATCACCACCCACCAGTCCCGCCCGTCCGCCCGTACCCGCCAGGTCGACTTCACCCACTTGCCGGTGTCCGTACGCACCTCGGCCGAGACCAGCTCCCAGCCTTCCGGGTCGAAGCGGGTCACCTTCTCGAGAGGTGCGCCCCGTTGCCGCAGGCGCTCGGTGACGTGAGCGCCATGGGCCTTCAGCCGTACCGGTTCGCCCAGGATGTGGCGCACTCGCGTGAAGAGGCTTCCGGGGCCTGTCTCGACGTGGAAACGAGCGGTCTCGAACCGGGGTGGCACGGGGAACTCCTGGTGAGGGGAAGGAAGATGCCGGCGGGCAGGTGTCAGCGGTGACGCCAGAGTTGGTGCAGGCGGAGGACGTCCATGCGCCAGTGCATTTCGATGGACGGGGCGGGTACTCGCTCCCGGCCGAGGCTGTGGCGGATCTTGATCGTGTCGCTGCGCGCACTCTTCTGCTTGACGTAGTCCACGACGATGTTCGGCCGGCCCTGGGCTCGGAGCCACTTGCCGAGCGCTTCGCCGATGTAGAGGTGGTCGGCGCTGCTCTCGCCCCGGGCCGCGGGGGCGACGGACGGACACCGGCTCAGCCGACCCTCTTCCACTCCTGGCACCCGTTGGTCTTGAAGTACTCGCCGCTGTTGAGCGTCACCCGCCCCTGCCCGGTCAGGTTGTTGTTGGCGATGATGGCGTCGAACTCGCCGCTGGCGTTCTTGGCCCGCTCCCAGTAGCAGCCCCACTCGTCCTCGGCCCCGGCCGTCTTGTACGTGCCGGCCTTGATGTCCTCGCCGACGACGTACTCGCCCTCCCCCGAGAAGCTGGTCGCCGGGCCCGGCTCCTTGGTCTTCTTCGGCTTGGCGGTCACCGTCTCGGTCTCGGTGACGGTGGGCGCGGGCTTGGCGCCGCCGTCGGCCTTGACGGTTTCGGTGACGGTGGCCGTCGGTCTGGGCGCGGACTCGGTGTCGGCGGCCGTGTTCTCCGAGGCCGCCGAGCCCTCGCCGCTGCTTCCGATGCCGACCCCGATGAACAGGGACACCAGGGCGACCGCCCCGTACTTCAGCCACCGGCCACGCCGCTTCGGGGACTGTGCCGGCCCGGCGGGCGCACCGAGGCCGAAGGGGCCCTGCGCGCCGGGGTCGGGCTGCGGGAAGGAGGAGGGCTGCTGGAAGGACATGGTCGTGCTCCGTTTCCGTACGACGCGGCACGTGAACTGCGATGAGGGAACTGCGACATGGGAGAGATCGAGGGTGCGCGGACGCTCGCCCGCGCACCCTCGTCCCGTCACTGAGGTCGAGGCGCCCCGAGGTGCCGGTCCGAGCGGTGACACCGCCCGGCACCTGACTCCGCACCTCCGGAAGCAGCACCAGAGAAGCAGAGCCTGGAAAGCGTTGTCAACCATGACGCTCGGCTTGACGGGTGCTGTAGGTTGTTGACGTCCGCTATCGAGAGGCTCAGGTCTTCCGTCATGCCCCAGCAGCCGTCCGCGCAGGTGACCGCCGCCGAGATCTCCCGCATCGCCGGGGTCACGCGCGCCACCGTCAGCAACTGGCGTCGCCGGTACGACGACTTCCCCGAGCCGTCCGGCGGCACGGAGAGCAGTCCCCTGTACGACCTGGAGGCGGTCAGGGCCTGGCTCGCCTCGCGCGGCCACGCCTCGGCGGCCAGCCCGTCCGAGGAACTGCGCACGACCCTCCGCCTCAACCCCCCGAGCACGGACGGCGACGACGGCGGTACGGCGGACCTGCTGCTCCTCGTCCTGGCGGCGGCCCGCCGCACCCCGGAGCAGCTCACAGCCGCGGCGCAGCTCCCGGACGAGGAACTCGCCCTCCGCGCGGAGCGCGACGCGGCGGGCGTCGCCGACGCCGTACCGAGCGCGGGCGCCGTGCGCTTCGCCGGCACCGACGCCGCCGTGCTCCGCGCGCTGTACGTGTGCGTACGGGACGAGGGCGGCCGGGCCACCCTGGGCGTGCTCGCGGAGCGGGAGCTGGAGGAGAGCGCGGCGAGCGGCGCGTACGGCACGCCGGACCCGCTCGCCGACCTCCTCGCGCGCCTCGTCCCCGGCACCCCCACCCGCGCCCTCGACCCGGCCTGCGGCAGCGGCACCCTGCTGGAGGCAGCCGCCCGCCGGGGCGCGACCGAACTGTACGGCCAGGACGTGCTCCCCGTGCAGGCGCGGCGCAGCGCGGTGGGCCTGATGCTCGCGGCGCCCGAGGCCACGGTCACCGTGCGCGCCGCCGACAGCCTCCGCGCGGACGCTTTCCCCGGCCTGGACGCCGACGCGGTGCTGTGCACCCCGCCCTTCGGCGTCCGCGACTGGGGACACGACGAGCTGGCGTACGACCCGCGCTGGGCGTACGGCGTACCGGCCCGCGCCGAGTCGGAACTGGCCTGGGTGCAGCACGCCCTCGCCCACCTGACACCCGGCGGTCACGCGGTCCTGGTCCTGCCGCCCGCGACGGCCGGCCGCGCGTCGGGCCGCCGAGTACGGGCCGAACTGGTTCGCAGCGGCGCCCTGCGCGCGGTGGTGGCGCTGCCGGTCGGCGCGTCGGTGCCGTTCCACGTGGGCCTGCAGATCTGGGTCCTGCGACGGCCCGAACCGGGCGGCGCGGCAGGCAAGTCGGTGCTGTTCGTCGACACGGACGGGACGACGACCGGTACGAAGACGGACACCCGGACGGGCCCGCGCACCCGCGGCGGCAGCCGGTCCGCCTCGCTGGACTGGGAGCGGATCACCGAACAGGCGCTGGACGCGTGGCACGCCTTCACTCAGGACCCGGACGCCTTCGAGGGCGAGCCCGGCGTCGCGCGCGCGGTCGACGTCGTCGACCTGCTGGACGACACCGTGGACCTGACGCCGACCCGTCTCGTCCGCGCCTCACGCGCCGACGTGGACCCGGCGGAGCTGGCGGCGGAGGCCGACGCGACGCGCCGGAACCTGGTCGAGGCCGCCAAGTCCCTCGTCCGGGCCGCCGGTTACGACGACTGGGACCCGGCGGGCGACTCGGCCCGGCAGTGGCGCACGGCAACGGCCTCCGACCTCGCGCGCGGCGGCGCGCTCACGGTGCTGCGGACACTTCCGGAGGGGGCCCGGGGCCGCACGGAAGACGGAGCCGGCGCCTCGGAGCAGCCGGGCGCCCGCGCGGTCCTCACCGGCTCGGACATCGCGCGCGGGTCGGGCCCCACCGGCGACCCGGCGGAGCTGCGCAGCGGCACGGCATCCGTGATCGCCGTCGGGGACGTCCTCGTACGGGCGGTCGCGAGCAAGGACGGCCCGATGACCCGGGTCGCGGGCGACGCGGAGGCGGGCGCGCTGCTCGGCCCCCACGTCCACCTCTTCCGGCCGGACCCGGGCCGCCTGGACGCCTGGTTCCTGGCCGGCTTCCTGGGCGCCGAGGACAACATCGCGGGCGCGTCCACCGGCAGCACGGTGCTGCAGGTCAGCCCCGGCCGGCTGCGCGTACCGCTCCTGCCGCTGGAGGAGCAGCAGCGGTACGGGGAGGCGTTCCGCCGCGTCCACGAACTGCGGGCGGAGGCGCAGCGGGCGACCCGGCTGGCGGAGGAGACGGCACGACTGCTGGCGGGCGGGCTGGCCGGGGGGCAGCTGTTGCCGTCCCGGGACGCGACCTCCCGTTCACCGCACGGCGATTCACCCCATTAGTCAGGACACCACCCCTTGTCGCCGCGTTCACGCGCACTCGCGTCACCGGCGACGCACCGCCGACAGGAGCCGGACGCCACGGAAGGAACCCCCGGAGTCACTCGACGGGCACCATCCGCCCCACCCGGCCGGAACTCTCCACAGGTCCTCCACCTCAAGTGGTTGATATACCCATCCCGCACTCCCCGCCCCGGACCCCGAACCCATCCACTACCTTGTCTTCAGGCGCGCATCGCGGCTGATCAGACGCTCGCCATGATCGAATGTCGAGGACACACGTGCAGATCACGCCCCTGAACCCCGAGGACCCGCTCTCGCTGGGCGACTTCGAGCTCCTCGGCCGGATCGGCCAGGGAGGCATGGGCCAGGTCTTCCTGGGGGAGTCGCCCGGGGGTGAGCCCGCCGCGGTGAAGGTGATCAGACCGTCGGTCGTGGACTCCGAGTCCCGCCGGCGGTTCGCGCAGGAGATCGAGGTGCTCAAGACCATCTGGGGTCCGCGCATCGCGGCGTTCCTGGGAGCCGACGCGGAGGCGGGTCAGCCCTGGCTGGCCACCGAGTACGTGGACGGCCCGGACCTCGCCCGGCACCTGAGGACGCACGGACCGCTGCCGTCCGTCCTCACCGCCGCGCTCGGCGCGATCCTCGCCGAGGCGCTGTCGGCCGTGCACACGCAGGGCCTGCTCCACCGCGACCTCAAGCCGGCCAACGTCCTGCTCGGACCGAACGGACCGAAGATCATCGACTTCGGTCTGGCCGCCTTCACCGAGTCGAGCAGTTCCCTCACCGCTCCCCACCAGGTCGTCGGCACCCCGATCTGCATGGCTCCCGAGCAGGCCGCCGGGGTGAAGCCGCTGACGGCGGCCGTGGACGTGTACGCGCTGGGCGCGCTGCTGCTCTTCGCCGCGACGGGTCACTACCCGCACGAGGCGGCGACCCCGTACATGGTGTTCCACCTCGTCACCGACCCCGACACGGCACCGGACCTGTCCGGTGCGCCCGGCGACCTGGTGCCGCTCCTGACGGGCATGCTCGCCCAGAAAGCCGAGGACCGGCCGTCGCTGACCGAGGTGGTGCGGCAGTGCCGCTCGGTGATCGAGGCCCAGGGCATGAAGATCGCCCAGGCCCGCCGCAGGCTCACCGCGCACACCGCGCACCCCCCGGGGCAACGGCACAAGGCGGCGTCCGCCGACGCCTCCACCCTCTCCGCCTGGCCCGTCCCCGTGAGCGACACCCCGGGCACGGAGATCACCCCGGCCGACCTGGACACACCGGTCCCGTCCGATGCGCCGCCGCCCTCCCCCACGGTGGTCGACGCCCCCTCCCCCGCCGCGGTCGATGCCCCCGGCCCCGTCGACCTGACGGTTCAGGACGCCCCCGGCCCCGTGCCTCCCACCCCTCCCGCCCAGCGGGATCCCTCCGACGGCTCCCGTCGCGAGCAGCCGGCACCGGACCGCCGCCCGCCCACGGCGCCCAGGCGGCCCAAGGAGGCGACGCACACGCTGCGGCATTCCGTGCAGGCCCGCAAAACAGCGGAGCGCCTCCGTGCCGCGTACGCGGCGAAGGCTCCGTTCTGAGCCCCGCACCCGCCCGCCGCACCGAGCCCCACCGCCCCACCCCGCCCCCGCGTCCCGCCGGTCCGACGGTGACCCCACCGGCCACCCTCCACCCGTCGCCCGCCACGGGACGCACCCAGCCCACCGACGTGAACGCCCAGGAGGCCCCCGCGTGACCGCCGACTTGAGTACCGCCCCCGCGACGCGCGGCGAGGACGCCCTGTTCCCGCCGGGCGCCCAGATCCTCGTACGGGACGAGGTGTGGCTGGTCCGCAACGCGACGCGGACCGAGCACGACGGCGCCCGGATCGAGGCGGTCGGCGCCTCGGACTTCGTGCGCGACCAGGAGGCGGTGTTCTTCACCGGGCTGGACCGGATCGAACTGCTCGACCCGAGGCGCACCCGCCTGGTGCGGGACGACTCACCGAACTTCCGCCGCTCCCGCCTGTTCCTGGAGGCGGTCCTGCGCAAGACGCCGCTGCCGCAGGCCGAGCGGGGCCTGGCGCTCGCGGACTCCTTCCTCCTGGACTCCCTCCCCTACCAGCAGCGTCCCGCGCAACTCGCCCTGTCGGGCCGCAACCTGCGCCCCCGCCTGCTCATCGCGGACGTCGTCGGCCTCGGCAAGACCCTGGAGATCGGCCTCACCCTCGCCGAGCTGATCCGCCGGGGCCGGGGCGAGCGCATCCTCGTCGTCACCCCGCAGCACGTCCTGGAGCAGTTCCAGCACGAGCTGTGGACGCGGTTCGCGATCCCACTGGTGCGGCTGGACTCGGTGGGCATCGAGCGGATCCAGCGGGAGATCCCCGCGGGCCGCAACCCGTTCACGTACTTCAAGCGCGTCATCGTCTCCATCGACACCCTGAAGAACACCGACCAGTACAAGCACCACCTGGAGCGCATCAACTGGGACGCGGTCGTCATCGACGAGTCGCACAACCTCATCAACAAAGGCTCCCTGCGCAACCAGTTGGCCCGCACCCTCGCCCCGCACACGGACGCCCTGCTGCTGGCCTCCGCGACCCCGCACAACGGCGACGCCCGCTCCTTCGCCGAGCTGATCTCCCTGCTCGACCCGGCCGCGATCCGCGACCCGGAGCACTACCGCGCCGAGGACATCAAGCACCTGTTCATCCGCCGCACCAAGGTCAGCCCCGAGGTGCGGGAGCAGATGAAGGGCCAGTGGGCGGACCGCGGCCCCTCCCGTTCGATCCGGGTGACGGCCACGCCCGCCGAGGAGAAGGTCTTCGAGGAGCTGGCCGCGGTCTGGCTGCCCTCCGACGGCTCCAAGTCGGTCAGCGACGTCCCCCTGTTCCCGTACACGCTGCTGAAGTCCTTCCTCTCCTCCCACGCGGCACTGAAGGCCACGGTCACCACGCGCATCAAGACGCTGGAGAAGAAGGACGACCCGGAGTCGACGGCCGCCGAACGCGCGGCCCTGCACCGGCTCCTGGAGCTGGCCTCGGGCATGACGGAGGCGGACTCGGGCAAGTTCGGGGCCCTGCTGGAGCAGTTGCGGGAGATCGGCGTCGGGCCGAAGTCCGACACCCGGGTCGTGGTCTTCTCCGAGCGGGTGCAGACCCTGGAGTGGCTGGCGCGGACCGTGCCGGGGGCCCTCGGCTTCAAGGGCAAGTCCGCCCAGGAGGCCGCCCGGGTCATGCACGGCGGCCTGTCGGACGAGCAGCAGATGCAGTGCGTGGAGGACTTCGGCCTCGCGGACACGCCGGTACGCATCCTGTTCACCGGGGACGTCGCCTCCGAGGGCGTCAACCTGCACCGCCAGTGCCACCAGCTCGTCCACTACGACGTGCCCTGGTCGCTCATCCGCATCGAGCAGCGCAACGGCCGCATCGACCGCTACGGGCAGGCGCACCAGCCGCAGTTCCGCGCGCTGATCCTCACCAGCTCCGTCGACGGCGCCAAGGACGACACCCTCGTCTCCGAGCGCCTGCTGGAACGCGAGGCGCAGGCCCACCAGGCACTGGGCACGGCGGAGGCGGTCTCCGGCCTGTACCGGGCGGAGGCCGAGGAGAAGTCCCTCATCCAGGACCTGCTGCGGGGCCGCACCGTGGACGAGTCCCTGGACACCGACCGCGCCTCCGGCGCCGACGGCGACGACGCCGTGGACGACTTCCTCGCCGACTTCTTCGGCGCCGTGAACGACGAACCGGAGGACGACGTCGCCGCCGCCTCCGACGCGGGCGGCGGCGACGGCACCGGGACGGTGCCCAGGGCGCACGTGCCCCGGCTGTTCGCCTCCGCCCGCGAGTTCCTCGACGAGGCGCTGCGCGAGGTCTACCCGGACGCCCACGACCGGCTCGACCTGTCCACCGACCCCGAGACCGGCCTGCTCTCCTTCGTCCCGCCCTCCGACCTGGTCCACCGCCTCAAGGCGCTGCCCCCGGACTACGTCCGCGAGCAGGGTTTGCGCGACCGCCTGAAGGTCACCTTCAACCGTCGGCTCGCCGACAGCAGTCTCACGCGCGCCCGCGCCTCGGCGACGTCGAGCTGGCCCGACATCTCCCTGCTGACCGACCTGCACCCGGTCATGGAGTGGCTCACGGACAAGGTCCTGGTCCGCCTGGACCGCCAGGAGGCACCGGTCCTGACCGCCGACGTGTCCCGGCCCACCTACCTCGTCCAGGGCATCTACTCCAACGCCCTCGGCCGCCCGACCGTCGTCAAGTGGATGGCAGTCACCGCGGACGGCGAGGTCGACGACGACATGGTGGCGGTGCTGCGCCGCGCCCAGGTCGGCCCGACGATGGCGAACCCCGGCCTCGCCCACGACACGGCCCGCCTCGCCGAGGCGATCCCCGGCGTCCTGGACACCGCGGAGGCGTTCCTGGAGCAGCACCGCGAGGCGTGGGACGAACCGCTGCGGGCCCCCATCGAGGAGTACAAGGCCCGCCTGGGCTCGTGGGAGCAGCCGGCGCTGACGAACGGCGGCGCCGCGCCCACCCACACCCGCGAACGCCTCGCCTCCCTCGCGGACTCCCTCCTCACCACCGGCCGCCCGATGCTGCGCGTCCTCGCCGTCCTCGCCCCGGCCACCGCCCACGCCGCCTGACCGATCACCCAGAGGTTCCACGATGACGTTCGACTCCCTGGTCAACCGCGGCGACTACTTCTCCGCGCACTACCTCGCCGAGGTCCTCCCCAAGGACCTCAAGTCCGGTCTGCTCGCCCAGTGGAAGCAGCGCGAGGAGGACGCCGCCGGCACCGAGCGGCCCGAGGGCGCCCTGCCCGTCACCCCGCGCGCGGGCCTGCGGGCGCTGCGCCGCCCCTACTTCGCGGCCCGCTCCTACTTCACGATGGACGAGGAGCACGCGGCGACCGGCGACGACGCCGTGACGTACGACGCACCCGAGTGGCGCGACCGCGTCCGCGCGCTCAACGCGGAGGTGCTGCACGCCCTCGGCTTCGACGCCAAGCCGGGCACGCTCACCGTCGTCCGCGCCGACCAGTCCCACGAGGTGACGGTCGCGCACGCGGAGAAGGACCTCGTCGCCCTGGACTGCGGCTGGTCCGCCGAGCCGGACGACGCTCTGGACCCCGACGGCGCCGGACGCCTCCTGGACGAGCTGCGCCTGGACGGCCAGCACACCCTCACCACCGGCTCCAAGCTCGCCTCCTTCCTGTTCGCCTGCGAGGACGCCCCCCGCTACGTCCTGCTGCTGGTCGGCGGCGTCGTCGTCCTCGCCGACCGGGCCGCGTGGGGCGAGGGCCGCTACCTGGCGGTGTCGCTGGACACGGCGCTGGAACGCAACGACACCAAGGCGGGCGGCGAACTCGACACGGTGGCCGCCCTGTTCGGCGCCGACTCGCTGCGCACCCCGGAGGAGGGCGGCGAGAACCCCCTCGCCACGCTCGTCGACAAGTCGACGAAGCACGCGGTGGGCGTCTCCAGCGAGCTGCGCGACGGCCTGCGGCTGAGCGTCGAACTGATCGCCAACGAGGTCCTGGACCGGATCCGCGAGGCCGGCGTCCGCCCGGAGGAGGTCAAGGAGCTCCCCGAGTTGGGACGCCAGTTGACCCGCGAGTCGCTGCGCTACCTCTACCGCGTCCTGTTCCTGCTGTACGCGGAAGCCCGCCCCGAACTGGGCATCCTGCCCTCGGACTACCCCGAGTACCAGATGGGCTACGGCCTCGACCGCCTCGGTGAGCTGATCGCCGAGCGCGACCTGGTCGACGAGAAGTCCCGCAAGGGCTTCTACCTGTACGAGTCGCTGGACCTGCTGTTCAGCAAGGTCCAGGAGGGCCACCGCCCGCGCCGCACCCACGGCGCGGGCGCGGAGTCGGCCGAGGCCGTGACCGCGAAAACGTCCGAGGACGTGGGCCTGCGCTTCGAGCCGCTGCACTCCAAGCTGTTCGAGCCGGACGCGATCCGGCTGATCGGCGCGCGTACCGTCCCCGACCCGCGCGTCGACACCGAGGCCGGTGCCGATTCCGAGGGCGGGGAGCGCTTCATCGACACCCGTCTGCGCAACGAGACGCTGTACCGGGTGCTGCGCCTGCTGATGCTCACCCGCGGCAAGAAGCGCGAGCGCGGCGGCTTCATCTCCTACGCCCAGCTCGGCATCAACCAGCTCGGGGCCGTGTACGAGGGCCTGATGTCCTACTCGGGCTTCGTCGCGGGCGAGGAGCTGTACGAGGTCGCGAAGAACGGCGACCCGAAGGACGGCTCCTGGCTGGTCCCGGCGACGAAGGCCGACGAGTACCCCGACGCGGTGTTCGTCCGGCACAAGGACGAGGACACCGGTGAGGAGCGGCGCGTGCGGTACGCGCCGGGCGCGTTCGTGTACCGCCTGTCGGGCCGCGACCGCCAGACCTCGGCCTCCTACTACACCCCGGAGTCGCTGACCCGGGTGACGGTCCAACTCGCGTTGCAGCACCGCCTGGACCAGGACGACACGGTGACCGAGGCGCGCGAACTCCTCGACTGGAAGATCTGCGAGCCGGCCCTCGGCTCGGGCGCGTTCCTCAACGAGGCGATCAACCAGGTCGCGACGGAGTACCTGCGGCGCCGCCAGGACGAACTGGGCGTCGCCATCGACACGGAGAAGTACGCGGTCGAACTCCAGAAGGCCAAGGCGTACATCGCCCTGCACAACTCCTACGGCGTGGACCTCAACAACACGGCCGTGGAACTGGCGGAGGTGTCGCTGTGGCTGAACACCATGCACCCCGGCATGGAGGCCCCGTGGTTCGGCCTGCACCTGCGGCGCGGCAACTCCCTGATCGGCGGGCGTAGGGAGGTGTACTCCGCCGAGCGCCTGAAGAAGGGCGGCTGGCTGGGTACGACACCGGAACGCTTCCCGCTGTCGGAGGCACTGGCGGGCACCCCGCTGCCTGAAGGCGCGGTGCACCACTTCCTCCTCCCGGCGAAGGAGTGGGGCGCGGTCGCGGCCGAGAAGGAGGCCAAGGCGCTGGCCCCGGCGGAGGCGAAGGCGCTCGCGGCCTGGCGTAAGGAGATCACCAAGTCCCCCAACGCCACCCAGACCAAGCGGCTTCAGGGTCTGGCACGGCGAGCGGAGTACCTGTGGGGGCTGGTCGTCCGCCGGCTGGAGATCTCCGAGCGGGAGATCTCGCGGCGGATCGACGTATGGGGCGCGGAGGATGGCTGGCTGCGCTCGCCCGAGGTCGCGGTCCCGAGGGAGAAGGTCAAGGCCGACCTGGAGGCCGTCGACACCCCGTACTGGCGCCTGAAGACGCTGATGGACGCGTGGTGCGCACTGTGGTTCTGGCCGGTGCAGGACGCTGCGCTGCTGGACGGCTCGCACGCGTCGTACGCGCGGGCGGCGGAGGTCGCCTCGCAGTCGGCAGGGTGGACCGTGTCGGCGGCCCCTGTCCCGGCCCAGTCGGACGCGCCTGCGCAGGAGACATACGAGTCGGAGGACCTGTTCGGCGACGTCCAGGTCGTCGAGGTCAAGTCGAAGCGCGCGCGGGGCGGCAGCCGCAAGGAACAGATCCGGGGCGAGCGCCGCCCGGTGATCGCGCTGGCCTCTCTGGACGACTGGCTGGACTTCGCCGAGTCGCTGCTGGGCACGCAGGACGTGGCTGCGGACTCGCTGGTGGCCCAGTTCGACACGCTGGACGAACTGGAGCGGTACGAGGACGAGTTGCCCGAGTGGATGGGCATGGAGCGGTTCTACTCCCTGGAGTCGCGGTATCCGTGGGCGGGGGTCGCGAGGGACGTGGCCGAGCGGCAGGGGTTCTTCCACTGGGAGCTGGAGTTCGGGCAGGTGTTTGCCCGGGGCGGGTATGACTTGCAGGTGGGGAATCCGCCTTGGGTTCGGCCGGAGTGGCAGGAAAGCCAGGTATTGGCGGAGCTGGAACCCTGGTTCGCGCTTGCGGCCAGGCCGAGCGTCGAAGAGAAAAGGCTACGTAAGGGAGAGGTACTAGACGGCGAAGGAATTAGTTTTTACTCCGCCGAGTTGACCGCCAACGTCGGCACCACAACTTGGCTACTCAGTCAAACTTCCTATCCCCTACTGACCGGAACACAGCCTGACCTTTACCGTGCATTCATGTGCAGGACATGGAGCAACAATGGACCATCAGGAACATCTGGACTAATCCACCCAGACAGCCATTTCAGGGGAGGACGCGAAGCTAAACTCCGCGCCGCAACTTACCAGCACATCCGATTCCATGCCCATTTCTGGAATCAGCGGCGAGTTTTCCCTGACATCAAGGAGACCCGGCAGTTTTCCATCAACGTCTACGGCGTCGCTTCCAATATCTCATTTCCCCACATCAGCTGGCTTTTTGATGCCAGCACCTTGACTGAAACACTCACCCATGACGGCAAAGGGGAACTTCCGGGCATCAAACACAAAGGCGAGTGGGACCTTCGCCCGCACCGTCAACGTATGATTGAAGTCAACTTGACGCGGTTGCGCGAGTGGTTGCGACTTTCAGGAAACTCGGATACTCCAATTAGCGAAGGGGCGCTCCTCTACCCTGTAACCTCTTCCGAGGAAGCAGCCGCAGAAGCCCTGGCGACCGCATCTAACCGGCTCGACTCTCATTCTCCTCGAATTTTCAGCGGATATCACGAATCGGGCGCCAAAAAAGAAGGCATCATCCGCTGGTCCGAAGCATCTCTGCCGGATCTTACGGAAGTGATCCTGCAAGGACCCCACTTTGGCGTCGCCACTCCATTCGAGAAGCAGCCCAATCACCCCCTGCGTAATCATAATGACTACGAGGAGTTCCATCTCCCGTCCACCCCGGCAGAAATCATCCCACGCACCAATTACGTACGAGCGACGGACTTGGACACCTATCGAAATGTCCAAGATAAATGGGATGGAGTTCGCTACACCAACTACTTCCGCCTAGCCTGGCGGCGCATGATCGCCTTTGATGGCGAGCGCAGTCTCTTCGCTGCCCTCATCCCTCCAGGGCCTGCTCATGTTCACACCGTGCACTCCATGGCGCTACCGGATAACCACCTCACCGTCTTGACCGCGGGCTTCTGGGCCTCTCTTCCCCTGGACTATCTCCTGAGGATTACAGGACGATCCGATCTCCAGGTCGCCGAAGCTCACAAAATGCCCGCCCCAAACATCAATCATCCCCTCACCCATCCCCTCCTCATCCGCATCCTCCGGCTCAACGCATTGACCAGTGCTTACTCTCCCCTATGGGAGGAGTTGTTCCACCCTACATGGCCAGGCTACGAAGACTGGGCCAACTCCAACTGGTCGAACCTCAAGCCTCTCGCCGCGCATCTCAAGCCCTCCTGGGAATACAACACTCCTCTCCGCACGGAATACGAGCGTCGCGCCGCCCTCGTCGAGCTCGATGCACTCGTTTCTGTCTGGCTGGGCATCACAGCAGATCAACTGGTAACCATTTACAAGTCCCGTTTCTATATTCTGACGCAGCGTGAATCCCAAATGTTTTTCGATGCGAATGGCCGAAAGATCGCCGCGAGTCACCACACTTATGGCAACGGCCAAACCAAGCAGGACTACATCGACCTCATGGCTCACTTGGAGAACCCGGAGAACACCCCACCCCCGGCCGGTTACACCGCCCCCTTCTGCAAGGCCGACCGCGAGGCCGAGATGCGCGCCGCTCACGCGCACTTCCAAGCCCGCCTGGACGCGGAGAGCGCCGCTGGTCGCTGGACTTCGCCCGGGAGCCGTGAAGCCTGAGCACCGGTCCTCATAGCGGCGGTCGGCGCTTCCCTGTGAGAAGCACCGACCGCCGCGACCCGCCGTGCGGCTCCGCCCGCCTGTCCATCAGGCGGATGGACTCACGCGGCAACAAGCTCACATCGCCTCAAGCAACGCTGCCCATGTTCCGGGACTAACCTTCAGCACGGGCCCGCCTTGAGCGACCTGCTTCGAGTCACGCACGTGCACAGCGGTCGCCTCCACAGCGACCTCAACGCACTCGCCGCCCGCGCCGCTGCTGTAGCTACTCGTAAACCAGCGCAGTTCCGAGCGGGGCTGCAGGCTCGCATCTTCCGTGTTCATAGGTCTCCCAACAACTTCTGAACGAAGGCCAATGACTCCGAGGGCGTAAGCCCCTGTGCTCGCAGGATGCCGTACCGCTCCTCGAACCCCCGGACCACCGGCCGCTCACTGTAGAGGTGGCTGTGCTCGTTCACTTCCACATAGGCGATCCTCTGCGCCTTGCTCGTCTCCATCAAGGTGAACGGCCCGCCCATTCCGGCATGTTGGCGACGGCCGGTCGGCATGACCTGGATCTCGACGTTGCGCTGCTGACCGTAGAGGAGGATCTGCTCCAGCTGAGCCCGCATCACCGCGCTCCCTCCCAGCGGCCGACACAGAGTGCTCTCCTCGATGACGAAGCTGATCGTCGGCATGGACCTGCGTGCAAACAACTCCTGGCGAGCCAGCCGGGCGGCTACACGCTGGTTCACAGTCTCCTCGTCCAGGAGGGGGCGCCACATCTCGAACACCACCCGCGCGTACTCCTCGACCTGCAACAATCCCGGAACGGCCTGGTTGGCGTACACATGCAGCTCGACCGCTTCCGCCTCCAGCTTCGCCGCGTCCCGGAAGAAGGCGGGGTACCGGGCCCGCGCCACCTCCTCCTTCATCACCGTCAGCAGACCGCCGGCCTCCAGCACCGCGTCCGCCCGGTTGATGAACTCCGGCTTCGGGATGCGCCGCCCCAGCTCCACCGAGGCGGCCATGTCCTCGCCGTAACTGAGCTTGGCACCCAACTCCGCCCGCGTCAGCCCCTGCTCGTCCGCAGCAGCCGCAACTGCTGCCCGAAACACCGCAGGATGCCCGTCTCACCCTCACCGTGAGCCGTAGTCACCGGTGACCTCACCTCACCCGCCCGCACAGTGGCGCCCGCCCCGCACCCCGGCACAGGCACCCGACCGTCACTCCCGGCTCACTCTAGGTACACACACCGTGGCGTTCACGCCACTTCGCCCTGCTTCCCCCGTACCGGGGACGAGCGCCCGCCCTCCCCGTACAGCCCCCGCCTGTACACCCGCACCCGCGCCCTTCACCGCCACTCCAGGAACACCGTGTCGTTGGTCAAGGACTCAGCGGACACAGGAGTCGCGGCCTCTTCCCCCGAGGTCGACACCACCCTGAAGTCACCCAGGCCCAACGGTTGCCCCGAGCGGTCGTTGGGTGAGTGAACGGAAGCGATGAACTTCTCACCGTCCGCCGACACCACCATCCCCTCGGCGACCCTCCCGTCGTCCTCGCGGACCACGGCGACAGTGGCCCCCTCGGCACGGCCGCTACGAGCGTCCACCGTCCGGAAGCTGCCGGACTGGGTGCGGCACAACACCCGTTCGTCCCCGACCCAGCCGACGATGCCGACGCACCCGCTGAGCAGCCTGGCGGAGCGCCCCGATGCCGCGGTGAGCGGTCCCGAGGAATCCCGGGTGGGGAAGACGTGCCCGTAGATCTTCGGCGCGGTCGCGGTGAGGCGGCGGCCGTCGGGGGCGAGGTGCACCATGTTGGCCTGGACGGCGCGCGGGGGTTTCCCGGTGACGGTCAGGGGGAGGTCGTGCCCGATCGCCGGGCCCTCGTCGGACAACCGGTGATCCCCCTCCGTGGACCGTGAACCGATCCTGCGCTCACCGTCGGCGGTGATGTACGTGAACCACACGCTGCGCCCGTCGGGCGCCATCACCGCGTTCTGCTCGTCGTCGCCCTGCGCGTCGCTCAGGCGCACGAAGTCGTCGGCGTTGCCGCCGCTCTCCACGTAGCCGGCGTGCGTCGTCCTGCCGTCCGGGTCCCGGAGCACCACCGCCATGCGCGTGTACGCCAGGTCGAACAGGGCACGGACCCGGGGAGTCACGTACTCCAGATCGTCCACGGCGTAGGGCGACGGACTGTCCGAACTCACTCCGCAGAGGTCCACGAGAGGACTGTGGACGTCCTTGGCGTCCGGGTAGTTGGTGAACGCGGCGTCGACCGGGATGAAGAAGTTCCGCGTCTCGCGCAGTTCCCACCGCTCGGGGTCCCAGGCCTGCACGTTGACCCCGGCGTAGCGTGCGCCCATGCTGCACGTCGCGGTGACGACCGTGTCCTCGCGGGTGAACGGACTGTCCGGAAGGGTGTAACCGCGGTTGCCCCAGTAGGGCGCCGAGGGACCCGGCTCCTGCCCTTCCTCCTCCTCGGACTGCGAGGAGCCGCACCCCTGGACGCACAGGACGGCCAGCACGGCGACGAGGACCGCGACCTTGCTTCTCAGAGCATGGAGCACAGGTTCCCCTCGGGCTTGTCGTGGCAGGACGTCCAGGGAACGGGCCCGAAGACCCAGCTCTGCCGGGGATTCTCAGGCACGGACTCCGTGCGGACGCGCAGCGGCCCGCCCTTGTCGTCCTTCAGCTGGACCCACCGCCCTTCCGGCCGGTGGGTGTCGTTGTAGTGGACCTGAATGCCCCATTCGCAGGTCTGTCCCCGCGGCGCGATGACCTCCGCCCGGAGCCCGCCCGAGGACTGGCCGTTGCCGACCTCCACGAAGCGATTGCCGAAATAGGGCTCGCCCTGCCCCTCGGTGTCGTCGGTCAGCACCGGTTCGTCGGCGCGGGGCGGAAGGTGCAGCCGGATTCCCTCGTAGGCGGCCCCGCCCTGCGACGGACGGCCGATGACGGCCTGCGCGGTGCTCTTCCGGCACGTGAGGTCGGTGACCTTCCAGTCGTTGATGGTCACCGCGTACTGGCGTGTACTCATCACGGTCATCTTGAAGGTGTCCGAGAACTCCATGCGCCCACTGGAGGTCTGCACCTCGTTGTACCGCTGCGGAGCGTGCTCCAGGAACGGCGCGTAGGCGAGCGGACGGCCGCCCAGGGACTTGAGGTAGGAGAAGACGTCCGAACTGGCCTTCATCTTCCGGACTTCTTCGTCGGTCAGCGTCCGGTCGAGCACCATCACCCACTCCTGGGGCTCACTCTGCTCGGGCTGGACGGAGACCGTGAACGGCGGCTGGGAGGCGTCGTACGCCTTGTTGGAGTCGTTCTCCTTGGTGACGCTCGGCCCGATCATGGCGTACGCCAGCAGCGCCCCGCCCAGACCTCCCAGCACAGCGCTCACCGCCGCCACCGACAACCACAGCCTCCTCTTGCGCCGGGAGGCTCCGGCGGGCACGCCGAGCGCTTCGGGAAGGACCGTCCGCAGACCGTCGTCGGCCCCGCCGCCCGCGCCGGGGGGAGCAGGGGGCGGCACGTCAGGGGGTTGCGTCGGCGGGGGCGGCACGGGGGCGGGGGGTGAGGTACCGTCCGGGGTTCCGTTCTGCCCCGCCGGCTCCGGAGTGGTGCTTTCCCCGGTGTTCCCGGCGGTGTTCGGCCGGGGTTCCGGTGTCCCGCCCGCTGGCGCGGTCGCCGTCATGCCGTCCCCTCACGACGTGATAGGTGGTGTTCCCGCTCGGCAGCCCGACGCGGAGCCCCGTACAGAACCCCCATCGAGCACCGACCGTCCCTCCCAACCCACCATAGGGACAACAGCTGTGCCTGTCCCCAAAGTTGACGCCCTCCATCCCAGCCCCACACCGGCGCCCCGCCCCATGTACAGCCCCCTCCCGTACAGGCGTCGCTGCTGGTGACACGCCCGTCTCAGCCACCACGCTGACGGCATGCACAGTCCTTCTCCCCAGCGGCACCGGCTGCTCTCCGAGGTGCCCACGGCCCCGGCAAGACCGTGTGGGCCGTGACGGACACCGCGACCGCGCGGTCCGGCCGGGGTGGCGCCCGCCACCGCCGTGCGCTCACCGGATCATCCGGCGCGCCGCCCGGGTGAACGACCGCCCGAAAGGGGAAGGCGATTACCACCCCGGCTCTGCGACAAGCCCTGTTCAACGGCGTCCGCACCGTCTTGCGGACCGCCTTGGAGAGCGGGGCCAGCGACCGGATCGGCCTGGCACGGGAGTACATCGTCGCGATGCCGACCGGGGGCGGACGGTGACCCGAGCCCGCAGCCCCTTCACCGACGAGGTGGCCCGGGCACTGGCAGACGAGGCGAACCTACAACAGCTCGCCGAGCGCCACGACCCCGACGACCAGGGCCTGCGCGACATGTGGGAGGCGATCGTCTACACCGGCCGCCGGGCCGGGGAGATCCTCAACCTCAAGCTCGAATGCCTGGGCCGCTACAACGGTCTGCCCATGCTCTGGCACGACCAGACCAAGGTCGGCAACGACGATGCCCTCGCGCTGGATCTGCGGCATCCCCAGGACTACTTCCAGCGCCTGTGGAGCATCGGCTTCCGCGCGACCGAGCTGGCCCGCGCCGCCGATGACGACGACAACCTCGACGAGGACGAGGAGATCCCGGCATGAGTGAGCAGATCCCGCCGCCCCGGACGGCCGCCGCGCTCCAGGCCCGCCGCCAGCGAACCCACGCCAAGGTCGATCAAGTCCGCACTGCTATCGCAGAGTTGAGGCGACAGGAGACGCCCGTCACGGTCGCCGCAGTCGTCCGCCGGACGGGAGTTTCCCGCACCTTCCTCTATGAGAACTCCGACGCCCGCGCACTCGTCGCCGACGCCGTCAACCAAGGCAGCATCACCCGGAGCCGAACCGGCACCTGCCCCAACCCTCAGGACCAAACCCCTTGGCGAGAGCGGACTTTGAACGCCGAGGACGCCCTCAAGGCCGCGTACGCGGAGATCCGTAGCCAGCGAAGCTGGATCGCCCACCTCATGGGTCAGGTCCGCGACCTCGAAACCAACTGGAGCGACGAATCGATCGAGCGGATCACCACCGAGAACACGAACCTCAAGCAGCGAGTCCGCCAACTTATCCAGGACAAGCGCACGCTCGAAGAACGCCTCCAGGCAGCCCGTTCCAACGGCCGCTTCCAAGACCGCCGCATCTCCCAGCTCGAAGCCCAACTCCTCGATGCCGGACAGGCACCATGAGCCGACATGGTGGCTGCGTAGGTGAGATGCAGGAACGAAGGTTGGCGAGTGTTGGCAGCGGTTCCTGGCGCAGGGGGCAAGGAATGTCGGCCGGAAGCAGAAACAGTCGGAAGGTCGCACACCGATGCGACGCATCCATCCGGGGAGTCCGGGTCTGCAACGTCCGCCCCACCGGCACCGTGGGCCCTCAGATCGAACTGAAAGCCGCCATCGAGGCACCGGCGTCCTCGTCGCGACCACCTGAGCCGAGCGGGCCGAGCTCAGCAGTCGTAGCGGTGGGTGTACGGGGTCTCCGGGCAGATGCGGCAGATGAAGAAGTACATGCCGCCGAGGTCGCCGAGGGCCATGCCGTGCCCGAACGCGTCGAGGGCGCCGGGATCCGCCTTGGCCCGCCAGGACGGGATCGCGTCCTCGTCCTGGCGGGGGTCCCGGTCGTCCAGGGGGAGCCAACGGCCCCTGCCGGGCTCGGTCGCGGTGACGCTGAGCAGGTGTTCCATGCGGGTGCCGCAGCCCGCGCAGTCGGGCCACTTGGGCGGCTGAGTCCAGCCCGGATAGCCGCCGACCTTGCTCTGCTGCGTGGTGGCCACCTCGAAGTAGTCGTAGCCCCGTTCCTCCTTCAGGGCCTCGAACCGCTCGTCGAGCAGTTCGCCGAGCTCTTCCGGCAGGTCCCAGTTCGGGTACTCCACAGCTGGTGTGGGGGACACCGTGCAGGGACGCGGCCGGTAGTCCTCCTCCGCGGTGTGCGGGCGAGGCGGTTCGCAGGAAGCGGCGCCGGCGGCTGTCAGCGCCGAGTTGCGCCAGTAGAGCCGGGGGTTGGCCGCGTACTGGTCGTCCTCGTGAACGAGCGGGCACCACAGGAGCTGCAACAGGTCGGTGCCGGCGGGGAAGACGAGGTCGGGCACGTGCCGTGCGTACAGCTGGACCACCGGGACCATCGCGACCGGCTCGGGCCCGACGGGCGCGCTGAGCGGCTTGTAGTGGCCTGGTTCGGCGCACATCGGCCAGGGTTCGTCGGCCGGCCACAGCAACGGCCCGCCGATGGAACTGTCATCCGGGCCCGGCTGCCCGGCCCGGGGGTAGAGGAGGGTGACCTCGCGGACCGTACCGGTCAGCTCTGGAAAGGCTGCCTCGACCTCGAAAGGGATGGGCGCCAACGGCCGTGGCCCGGTCCGCCGGGCTTGAGCACTGTCCTGCTGTGTGTGCCCGGATGGCATGGGTGCCTCCTGCTACTGGTGGTCTAAGAGGTCCTAACAGAGTGCTCGGACGCGCCGGTGCAGGATGAGGCAGACAGCCAACTGCAGGAAGGCGTCATGGATGTCGTCCCGGCGCTC
>NZ_JBFAKH010000058.1:0-50827 GCF_040655635.1 Streptomyces sp. NPDC050388 | reverse complement strand
CCTGCCGATCCCCGGTCTCGCCGACCACGCCATCGGCTTCAAGACCCTCGAGGAGGGCCGCGCCGGGCGCGGCCCACCCCCTCCGTCGTGTCCCGGTGCTCAGTCGGACATCGCGACCAGCACCCGGCGGCTACCAGTGAAGGACCGCCGTCCGTGCGCCACCAGGACGTTGTCGATGAGCATCAGGTCGCCCGCCTCCCAGTCGCAGTCGACGGCGGCCTCCAGCCCCTTGTCCCGGACCTCGATGACGTAGTCGGCCGGAATGGGACTGCCGTCGGCGAACCGCACCGACTGCGGCAGCTCCTCCTCCGGCATGATCGCGGCCAGCTCGGCCGCTGTGTCGTCACCGAGCGCCGCCGGGTGCCACTGGTCGGACTGGTTGAACCACACCTCGACACCCGTCACCGGGTGCCGGACGGTCGACGGCCGCCGCTGCGTCACCCGCAGGGTGCCGTCGGCCCGCGACTCCCACTCCGCATCGGTGCTCTTGAGGAAGGCCTCCACCTCTGACCGGTCGTCCGTCTCGAAGGTGCCCTGCCAGCTCTTGCCCAGGCCGTACCCGTCATGCAGGTTCTGCGTGTACAGCACCCCGCCCGCGTACGCCGCCCGGACCTCGGGCCGCAGCAACTCTAGCCAGCGGACCCCGTCCACGACCGGGGTGGCCCCGCCCGTCTCCGGCCGCGTCACGCAGCAGAACAGCAGCCGCGAGGGCCAGGCATGCGCGTACGACAGCTCGTTGTGCATGGAGATGGTCAGCTCGGGCGGGTACTCGGTGGACGTGTACACGTTCCGCCCGACCTTGGTGCGGGGCGAGTTGCCGTGCACGTAGGCCAACCGGTTGGGCAGCAGCCGGTCCATGGCGAGGTCGAGCCGCTTCTCGGTCACCCCGAACCCGCGGAACACCAGCGCCTTCTCCCGCACCAGCAGGTCGGTCAGCCTGTCCCCGGCCAGGGAGCCGAGATACGCGGCCAGTCCCTCGGGGGACGCGGGCACGCCGACCTCGTCGGGCTTGATCTCCAGGGGTCGCCAGGTCTCTCGCTCGCTCATCGTCCTCGCCCTCCGGCGTCGTGGTGGATGGTGCGTGGTGCGGGCGGCGCCCGGTGAACAGTGCGGAAGAACTCCACGATGCTCTTGTTCACCGTGCCGGGGTCCTCGAGGTAGCCGTAGTGCCCGCAGTCGGGGACGACCTCGTACGTCGCCCCGGGGATCGCGTCGGCCACCTCGCGCCCCAGGTGCGGCGGGGTCACTTGGTCGTCGGCGAACGCAATCACATGGCAGGGCACCGTGATGTTCCGGTAGGCGTCCCGCCGGTCCGGTATCCGGCTCGCCGCCAACTGGGCGCGCAGCCCAGGCCCGTCGGCTGCGGTCAGTTCCAGGATGTCGAGCCAGTCCGACGCCCGGCCGTCGTCCGCCAGGGTCCGCGGCGACAGGTTCTGCATGGCCCGGGTCACCGCGTCGTACCGGGCCGGCAGCCGCACCCCGGCGTCCATCAGCTCGATCTCGGCGCGGGTGAGCGCCGTCCCCAGCGCCCCCATCCGGGCCCGGGTCGCGATCAGCACGGCCTGCCTGATCAACCCGGGCCGCTGGAGCGCCAGTTCCTGCACGACGTACGCCCCCATGGAGGTGCCGACCAGCTTGCAGTCCGCGAGCCCGAGGTGCTCGATCAGCCCGGTCAGGTCACCCACCAGGTCCTGCGCGGTGAACCCGTCCGCGCACACGTCCGTGGGCGGGATGCCCCGGTTGTCGTACGTGACCACGCGGTACCCGGTGTCGACCAGCGCGGGCACCTGGTGCAGGTGCCAGGCCCGGCCGCCAGCCCCGGTGCCCATGACCAGGACGACGGTCTCGCCCTCGGCGGGCCCGGACACCGTGTAGTGCAGGCGAATCCCGTTGACCGTGACGAGGGACAGGGCTCTCACCTCTTCTCTTTCTCTCTGTCTGTTGGGGGGTCTGATGGTCTGTTGGTCTGGTGGTTCCCGGGGGGTGCCCCTATGGGTTTCGTCAACCCGTGGGGGCGGGTTGGGGTTCGTAGAAGGTGCCGGCGCGGAGCATCGCGAAGAGCACGTCGGCTCGTCGTCTCGCGAGGCAGAGGAGGGCTTGGGTGTGGTGCTTTCCCTGAGCGATCTTCTTGTCGTAGTAGGCCCGCGAGACCGGGTCGGCCAGAGCCGCGAACGCGGACAGGAAGAAGGCCCGTTTGAGCTGCTTGGTTCCCCGGCGGGAGGGCTGTTCGCCACGGATCGACGAGCCCGAGCTGCGGGTCGCCGGAGCGAGTCCGGCGTAAGCGGCCAGGTGGGCGGCGGACGGGAAACTGCTGCCGTCGCCGACGTCGATGAGGATCCGGGCTCCGGTCCTGACGCCGATGCCGGGCATGGACGTCAGGACCTTGGAAAGAGGGTGGGCCTCCAGCAGTTCCTCGATCCTCGTGGCGAGGAGTTTGCTCTGGTCCAGGACGGCTTGGAGCGAGCCGGCGAGGCTGGGGACGATCAGGGCGGCCGCGTCCGTGCCGGGGACGACGACGGTCTGCTCGTCGAGCGCGGTGAAGATGTCCTCGACCAGCCGCTCGGCCATCCGCGGAGCCCTCGGGCGTATCAGGCCGATCAGCCGGCGCCGTCCGGCCTTGCGGATCAGGGCCGGCGAGCCGAACTGGTCCAGCAGTCTGAGCACGGCCGGGTGCTGGATGCGCGGGCCCAGGACACGTTCGAGGTGCGGGTGGATCTGGGTGAGCAGGCCGCGCAGCCGGTTGCTGATGCGGGCGGCCTCGCCGGCCAGGTCGTCGTCGAAGCCGACGATCATCTCCAGTTCGGCGATGGTCTCGTCGTCCAGCTCGATGGAGCGGAGCGTGTGCGGCATCGACCGGGCGGCATCGGCGATGACGAAGGCGTCACGGGCGTCGGTCTTGGCCTCGCCGGGATAGAGGTCGGCGATCCGTCGCATCGTGAGACCTGGCAGATAGGCGACCTGGCAACCCGTGTCGCGGGCCACCGCGATGGGCAGGGCGCCGATGGATGCGGGTTGGTCGACGACCACGAGCACGGGGCCGTGCTTGGCCTGCAACTTTGCGAAGAGCTCGCGGAGTTTGGGCTTGCTGCTGGGCAGCCGCTTGTCGAAGGCTTTCTTCCCGGTCGGGGTGACGGCGGTGGCGTGGTGTTCGCCCTTGCTGGCTTCGTTGATCTCCAAGAACAGCGTTTGTCGACGGTTTCCGGAGGCAGTTGGTGATCAACCGGCTCTGGAATGTGGATGAGAAATGACGGCGCTGCGTGGATGCGAACGTGTCGACGGCCAGCCGCTCGAAGGGCGGCTGGCCGTCGAGGCAGGTAGCGGCAGAGGTCAGTACCTGTTCTGATCTCCGGTGGCCGGGTGAGGCAGTGCAGCCCTTGATGTTCGCGCGGTTTCGACTGGCGATTATTCACTTGACCCGGTCCGTACGGTGTTTGAGTGAAGGACACTCTGATCGACGAACTCCGCACCGCGTATGACGCCCAACTCCGTGGTGTCACCCCGCCTGGCGGCAGCGCCCGCGTCGAGAAGGACGGCCCGTTGACCCGTGTCGTCGGTTGGCACCGTGGCTTCGTCACGGGCCCACGCGACCTCGGTGTGTACGGGGCAGAACTCGACACGCTCATAGCGCGGCAGCGTGACTTCTACGCTGCCCGTGGTGAGGCGGTCGAATGGAAGACTCGCGCCCATGATCTCCCCGCCGACCTCACCGACCGGCTCACCGCGGCCGGCTTCGTCGCCGAGGACAGCGAGACGGTGCTCATCGGGCAGTCCGCAGACCTTGCCGCCGACCCCGTCCTGCCCGACGGCGTGACCCTCCGCCGTGTCACCGCCAGATCAGACCTTCAGCGCATTGCCGCTCTGGAGAGCACCGTTTGGGGCGAGGACTGGAGTTGGCTCGCCGACGACCTGGCCGCCCGGGTCGAGAACGCCCCAAAGAACACCATCGTCCTCGTCGCCGAGGCACGCGCCGAAGTCGTCTGCGCCGCCTGGCTGGTGTTCAATGACGGCGTCGACTTCGGCGGCCTCTGGGGCGGCTCAACGCTCAAGGAATGGCGCGGCCAGGGCATCTACCGGGCCATGGTCGCCCACCGAGCCCAACTCGCTGCTGCCCGCGATGTCCCCTACGTCTACGTCGACGCCTCAGCCGACAGCGCCCCGATCCTCACCCGCCTTGGCCTGCACGTGGTCACCACGACGACACCGTATGTCTGGTCGCCCTGAGCTCAGCCGGCCTTCGCCGGCTCCTCGGCTCGTGCCCGGGTGCTGGCGAGGCGGTAGGAGTCGGTGCCGGTCTCGATGATGGTGCCGTTGAAGGTCAGGCGGTCGACGATGGCCGCGCAAAGGCGGGGATCGGTGAAGGTCTTGGTCCAGCCATCTGGGGCTGGCACTTGTTCCCTCACAAGAGTTGCCGCTGCCACCTGGCCGTATCCCGTCCCTCCGGTCCTCGTTGGTTCTCGCGGTAGCACCCCTGATTTCAAGGTGCTGCCTTGCCCGTTCAGGTGCGAGGAAGGTGTGCCGGTGGCCGAGGCGAGACTCCAGGTCATCGCAGGCGGGGCCGTCCCGCAGGGGCCGGTGACCACGGATCCGTGGCAGTTCCAGACTGCGTGCGTCGACGCGTTCGTCTCCTCGTGGCGGGCCCGCGGGTTCAGCCCGGTGACCATCGACAACGACATCGGCCTGCTGGAACGAACCCTTGCGGCCCTGGGCCGGCCCGCGTGGGAGGTGACGCCCGAGGATATCGATCGAGTGGTCGGTGACCTCGCGGTGAAGGGCCGGGCGACCTCAACCCGGCGCGAGTACGTGCAGATCTTCAAGGGGTTCCACCGGTTCCTGCAGGCCCGCAAGGCGGCCGAGATCGAGGCCGCGTTCGGCATCCGGCTGGTCTGCCCGGTTGACGAGTTCAACGCTTCCCGGCATGTCGGCGACGACTCCCCGTCCCTGGTGCCGCCGCCAACACCTGAGCGGGTTGCGGAATTCTTCGACTTCATGAAACAGCGGATCGCGACCGCGAGGAAGTACGGGCCCGCTGCCCGGGACTATGCGATGTTCCGGACGCTATATCACGCCGGGCTTCGCTCGGAGGAAGCATCGCTGCTGGAGAAGCCGGACGTGCACTTCGTCCGCGGCCCGTTCGGCAAGCTCCACGTCCGCTTCGGCAAGGGAGCCCACACCTCGGGGCCGCGGCCCCGCTGGGTGCCCATGCTCGACGGCCTGGACCTGGTGCTGCGGTGGTTCCTCGACGACGTGCGTCCCAAGTTCCCCGAATCGCCTGTGCTGTTCGCCGACGAGTCCGGCGGCCCGCTGCATCGCGGAACCATCCGCAACCGGCTGCGCTATCTCATGGAACTCGAAGGACGCCCGTCGGCCGAGAGGTTCAGCCCGCATGCTCTGCGAAAGGCGTGCGCGACCCACAACTACGAACGCGGCGTCGATCTCGTGGCGATCCAGCAAATGCTCGGTCACTGGACGGTCAGCTCGACCATGCGCTATGTCCGGCCCTCCGCGACGTTCATCGAGGACGCCTATCAGCGTGCGGTGACCAGCACTCTGGCGGAGCTGTCCGGGGAGGACACCACGGTATGAAGATCCGATGGCGGCTGCGGATGGCCGCCGCCCAGCGCGAGGTGTGGACCGGGACCGAGCTGCGGCGGCTGCTGGCCGAGAAGGCCGGCCTGGAGTTGTCCTCCGCGTCGGTGTCCGCGCTGTTCACCAAGGAACCCTCGCAGGTGAAGATGACCACCCTGGCCGCATTGTGCACTGCGCTGGAGTGCACCCCCAACGACCTGATCGAGGTCGACACCCCCCCGTCGAGCGGCCCATCACACCGCCCCGGCCCGTCGCCGACCTCCCGAAGGCCGTCTCCGCCCGGGGCCGGTCGATGCCGCCCCTGTGACCTGTGGGGATCACGATGGGCAAGAAGCAACGGGACTGTGTCGCCTGCGGCGCCCCGGTCGGGTATATCGATCGCGTGCACTGCTGCCGGTGCTGGCGCCGGATAGAGGAACAAGCAGCGAAGACGGCATGCCCGTCCTGCAACAAGGACCGCGTGCTCCAGGAGGACACCGGCCGCTGCATCACCTGCTCTCGCGTCTGTGAACAGTGCGGTCATCCGGTCCGTGCGGCCCACAACCGGCTCTGCGGCGTCTGTCGGCGAAAGGCCAAGCGGCTTGCCGCCCAGCAGCCCTGCCCCCGCTGCGGCAAGCCGGGGCACCTCCGCGAGGAGACCGGATGGTGCGGGCGATGTTCCCACCCCGGCTCACCGAAACAGCCGCCCCAGCCCTGCCGCGAGTGTGGACAACTGCGGCGGCATGCCGGCCTGGGTCTGTGCTCGGCCTGCTGGCAAAGGCACCCTGCCCGCCCCTTCATTCGCGGCGAACACCTCCGTGACCAACTCACCAACCCACCCGCATGGTTGGACGATTTCGTCGCCCATGTCGCGGCCCGCTTCTGTGCCTCTCGGGCCTGCGGCCTCGTCACCGACCTCAGCCGTCTCCTGCAGGACGAGCATTCCAACTCGCCTCAGGCCCTGCTGGAACGGTCCCGCCGCCCTGGACGGTCGATGGGACCTTTCGCCCGCGCTCTCGAGGACTTCTTCACCCATCGCGGCCTGGCCCTGCCCACCGACCAGGCCGAACGGCTCGCCGCCGGGCGGCGAAAGCGCCGCATCGACGCCACCCCCGAACCCCTCAGGCCGGCCGTCATTGCCTTCGACGCCTCCCGCATGCGGGCCCAGGACCGGGCCCGCCGGGCCGGCACTCGCCCCCGCAGCGACCACACCCTGGAAACCGCGCTGTCGATCCTGCGAGACCTGGCCCGCTTCCTCACCGAGCACCGTGGCAAGGACGACTGGGCCCTGGTCGACGTGCACGACGTCGAAGCCTTCCTGGCCACCCTGCCCAAGGCCCGCAAGCGCCGGCTGGTGGTGCTGCGGCAGTTCTTCCGCTTCGCCCGTTCCCAGCGCATCGTGCTGATCGACCCGACCCGCACGCTGATCGTGAAGGAGCGCAACGGCTTCCGCGGCCGCACCCTCACCCTCGGCCAGCAGCGCGAGCTCTTCCGTCGATGGACCACCGACGGTCAGGTTCACCCCCACGAGGCACTGCTCGGCATGCTCGCTCTGCTGCATGGCGCCTCCAGCACCGAGGTCCGGACGTTGAAGATCACCGACGTCGACGCGGCGGCTCAGACGGTCCGGCTCGGCAAACGACCCCATCCCGTCCCGCTGGATCCCGCCTCCTGGACCGTGCTGCAACGCTGCCTGGCCCACCGCGAGGCATGGCCGACGGCCAACCCGCACGTGATGGTCACCAAAGGAACCAAGGCCGGGCGAAGCCCAGCCTCAACTGCCTATCTCTCCCACGTCCTTGACGACTGCGGGTATCCGCCCCGGATGATCCGCAGCACTCGGCTCCTCGACCTGGTGAACACCATGGACCCCAAGCTCGTCGCGGCCGCCTTCGGCATGGACCCACAGGCCACTCTGATCTACCTCGCCGACCGCGTCGACGAGGGCCGCATGGCAGGCGGTGAGGAGCGGGGCATCCACCGTCACTGAAGTCGCAGGACGCCAGGGGCGCGACCTTCGAAGATCTCGATCAACCAGTCGAAGACGGTTGTTCCGCGCTCTTCAAGTGCCGCGGCCAGAGCTGCACTGACCGCTGGGCGGTTCGTGGGGTGGCAGCGCGACAGGCGGATCTCCAACTGCCGAGCAGTCTCTGGATAACCCAGATACTCGCGAGATACCTGATGGTCCCGCCACTCAACCACGTAGTCATCGTCATCGGGCGCCCCGAAGCCGCCACTGAGGCAGTCGGCAAAAGCGTCGAGATTTCTGCCGAAGTAGCCACCGGGGCCGTTGATCGCCTCACCGATAACTCGCCAGAAGTCTTCCAGCGTCCTGATCTGGGTGCCGTCCAGCACATATATCGCGGTCACAGCCCGCAGGATACGTGCGGCTCAGTGACGGGCCCCCATTTTGAACCCGTGCTGTTCAGGCACTGCCTCGCACGGGTTCGCCGGAACATGTGCGCTTTGCCGAACGACTCGTTGGAGGCGATGGCGACGCTGTTCTTCTCCTCGCGCTCGGTCAGAACCTGGAACAGCAGCTCGGCGCCGTGCCGGTCCAGTTCCATATATCCCAGCTCGTCGATGCAGAGGAGGTCGACGCGGCCGTAGCGGGCGATGGTCTTGTTCAGCTGCTTCTCGTCGGCCGCCTCGACCAGCTCGTTCACCAGCTTGGTGGCAAGCGTGTAGCGGACGCGGTAGCCCTTCATCGCGGCCTCGGTGCCCAGGGCGATCAGCATGTGCGACTTGCCGGTGCCGGAGTCGCCGATCAGGCAGAGCGGCTGGCTCTTCTTGATCCACTCGCAGCTGGCGAGCGTGTGGACCGTGGCCGGGTCGATGTTCGGGTTGGCCTCGAAGTCGAACGCCCGCAGGGACTTCTCCCGCGGGAAGCCCGCCGCCTTGATCCGCCGCTCCGACCTGCGGCGGGCGCGGTCGTCGCACTCGGCCATCAGCAGCTCGGCGAGGAAGCCGCGGTAGGTCGTCTGGTCCTTCATCGCCCGGTCGGCGATCTCGGTGAACTCGTTACGGATCGACGGCAGCCGCAGCATGCGGCAGGCGGTGTCGATGGCGGCGTCGGCTGCCTGCTCGGTCAAGCCGCGCTGGCGGGGCAGGGTCACTGTGCTTCTCCCTTTCGGTGGTCACCGCCGCTGGCGCGACGACGTCGGAGCAACTGGTCATAGGGGGCCACGGACGGCAGTGGCCTGGTGTCCGGCGGGAGATGGGACAGCTTCCACTCATGCAGGGACGTCACGTTCGCCGGCGCTTTGCCGGGCGACGGCTGGCCTGCCGGGGCGGGTTCGGTCTCGGCTTGGGCGGCCTTGCGGGCCTCCAGTGCGACCGCGTCAGCGGTCATCGCCCCGGCCCGCAGGGCCGCGGCCAGACCGGCGACGATGTGCTCGTGCGGCAGGTGCCGGCCCAGCAGCAGGACCTCGATCAGCGCGCGGGTGCCGTCCCGCTCACCGTGGACCTTCCGAGCCTGAGCCCACCAGGCGTCGTGGACCGGGGTGAACCTGCCCGCCGATCGGGCCTGCTCCAGAGCGGTGGAGCCGGGGAACGCGCCGGGCTTGCGGACCAGGACCTCCAGATAATGATCCAGCTCCAGACGGACGGCACCCTTGGCGATCAGCCTCTCGTGCCGGGCCACTTCCACGTTCTGGTCGTAAACCACCAGGTGAGAGGCGTGCAGGACGACCCGCACCCGCTTGCCGATCAGCCGGATCGGCACCGAGTAGCGGTTGGTGCGGACCGGGATCTGGCCGTAGCGGTCGACCCTTGGGGTGAACAGCCGTCCGGTTTCGAACGGCTCCTCGGGCAGCGGCATCAGCAGCGGCTGCTCGAGTGCGAAGCACTCGGCGACGGTCTTGGACCGGGCACCGATGCGGCGTGCGTCGTCCTGCCGGTCCCACTGCTCGACCATCTCGTTCAGCTCGGCGAGCGAGGCGACCTCGGGGACGGGAACGAAGTGGTTGCGGCGGAAGTAGCCGATCATCCCTTCGACGCCGCCCTTCTCGTGGGCGCCCTCGATGCCCGGGCGGCAGTAGAAGCTCTCGATGCCGTAGTGCGACTTGAACGCGATCCACCGGTCGGCCTCCACCCGCGCCCGGCTCAGTCCCAGTACCCGGGCGACGGCGGCCTTGAGGTTGTCGTAGCGCACCTTGCTCCGCGGGACACCGCCCAGCGTCCGCAGCGCGTGGACGTGGCCTTCGAAGAAGGCTTCCTGGCCGCAGGAGGCGAACACCCGGTGGACGGCCTTGCCCGAGTACGACAGCCGGAAGGAGAACAGGTAGCAGGTCACCAGCTCGCCGGCGAGGCGCACGGTCACGTCGCCGAAGTCGACTTCCGCCTCGTGACCGGGCTGGTGGGTCTGCGGGACGAACGCCTCCAGCGGTGCCCTGCCGGACTCGGTCAGGATCTCGGGCTTCCTGGCGGCGACGTAGTAGCGGACCATCCCGTAGGAGACGTCGGCGCCGTGTTCCTCGACCAGCCGGTGGAAGATCCGGGTGACGGTGTGACGCTGCTTGCGCGGCGCGTCCAGGTCCGCGCGGAGGATCTCGTCGATCACCGGTTTGTACGGATCCAGCCCGGTCGCCCGGGGCGGCAGCTTCTTGCGTGGCTCCGGCCAGGCTGAGTCCAGTGCCTTGCGGACCGTCCGCCACGTCACGCCGTGCGTGCGCTCGAGCTCCCGCATCGACATGCCGCCGCGATGGTCACGCCGGATAGCCGCGTACAGCTCGACCTTCGACATCTGCGGCATGACCAGCACCTTTCACCAGGAGCATCCCGATGTTGCCCTGGCAAGGACCCCAGCGCCTCCCAAACTCGCCAACACCACCCGTCCGTGGAACGGGGCGCCTCCCAAACTCATCGAGAAGCGACATCGCTACTGCTCGATAAAGCCACCCTTGCCGACGTCCGGGCCGAGGAAGACGCCGATGTCGCTGGTGTCGATCACGTGCAGTCTCCGGTCGTACTCGCCCGGCCGTCCCACGGCACCGATCGCCACATCCACATTACGAAGAGCCTCCCTGCCTCCGGAGAAGCCGGTGGTCATGCCCCTCATCAGCGGTCTGTCGATGCCTCCGGAGCCGGTGACACCACCCTCCGGGCCATGCGTTCGACAGGGGGGACCAGTCATGTCGGCTCCAGAGGCCGGGAGCCCCATTGCGGGGCCACGAAGAAGGTAATGGGGGGCGGTGGGTCGGTGGGGCGTCACCACTCGGAGTGCAGTCTGTCGAGTTCCTCGGCGCTGAGGCCGGTGAGGAGGGGCTCGGCGTCCTGGGCGGGGTCGTGGGCGTGCAGTGTGGTCGCGGTGGCGGCTTCGGCGAGGTGCGCGGGGGTCTTGTGGTCGAAGACGTCCCGCACGGTGAAGTCCAGCCCGGCCTCACGGGCGCGGGCGACCAGGGTGAGGGAGCGGATGCTGTCGCCGCCGAGGGTGAAGAAGTCGTCGTCGATGGTGACGTGGTCCAGGGCAAGGACCTCGGTGAACAGCCGGGTGAGGACCTCCTCGCGCGGGGTACGCGGGGCCCGGCCGGTCGTCGCGGTGAACTCCGGGGCGGGCAGGGCACGGCGGTTGAGCTTGCCGTTGGCGGTCAGGGGCAGGGCGTCGAGGGTCATATACGCCGACGGGAGCATGTAGTGCGGGAGCGTCGCCGAGAGGTGGGTGCGCAGGACGTCCGGGGCGGGGATCGCCGGGCCCGTGACGTACGCGGCAAGGCGGTCGTCGTGGACCGCTACGGCGGCCTCCGTGATGCCGTCCACGATGGCCAACGCCGCCTCGATCTCCGCCAGTTCGATGCGGAACCCGCGGATCTTCACCTGGTCGTCGCTGCGGCCGACGTACTCGATCTCACCGGTCCGGGTCCAGCGGACCACATCACCCGTGCGGTACATGCGGGCACCGGGCGGACCGAAGGGGTCGGCGACGAACCGCTCGGCGGTGGCGTCGGGCCGGCCCAGGTAGCCGCGGGCGAGTCCGGCGCCGGCCAGGTACAGCTCGCCGGGGGCGCCGGGGGCGGCGGGGCGCAGCAGGTCGTCGAGGACGTAGGCCCGGGTGCCGTCGAGGGGGCGGCCGATGGGCAGGGAGTCGGGGACCGGGCGGTCGGCGGGGAGAGGATGGCCGGTGGCGAAGGTGGTGGTCTCGGTGGGGCCGTAGACGTCGACGACGGTCAGCTCCGGGCAGTGCGCGCGGACCCGGCGGACGGCGGACGCGGAGACCCGGTCGCCGCCGGTCCACACCTCGCGCAGTCCCGCGAGGGCGGCGGGCGCCTCCTCGGCGACCAGCCGGAACAGACCGGAGGTCAGGAACGCGGCGGTGACCCGGCCTTCGGCCAGGGTCCGGGCGAGGACGTCGAGGTCGAGGTCACCGTCGGGGAGCAGGACGGCGGTGCCGCCGGACAGCAGCGGGACCCACAGTTCGTAGGTGGAGGCGTCGAAGGCGTGCGGCGAGTGGGTGAGGACCCGCTCGTGCGCGCCGTTGCGCCAGCCGCCGTGGGCGGCCAGGTCGAGGACGGCGCGGTGGCTCACGGCGACGCCCTTGGGCTCGCCGGTGGAGCCGGAGGTGAACATGACGTACGCCAGCCGGTCGGGGGCGTCGGCGCCGACGCGCGGCACGGCAGCGGGGACGGGGGCCCCGGGGTCGTCGACGACCAGGGTGCGGGCGGCGTCGACCGCCTCGGCGTCGGCGGCCGAGGCCCGGTCGGTCAGCAGCAGGCGGGCGCCCGCCCGGCGGGCCGTCTCGCGCCGCCGCGCCGGGGGGTGCCCGGGGTGCAGGGGCACGTAGGCGGCGCCCGTCTTGAGGACGGCGAGGGTGGCGGTGACCAGCTCGGGCGAGCGGCGCATCAGCAGCAGCACCGGCTCCTCGGGACCGGGCGCCTCGGCGGCGAGGTGGGCGGCGAGGGCGTCGGAGGCGGCGTCCAGTTCGGCGTAGGTGAGGGTGCGCGCGCCGGCCCGGACGGCGACGGCATCGGGGGTGGCGGCGGCCTGCGCGGCGAAGCGGGCCGGTACGGATCCGGTGGCCCCGGGCAGGGTCCGCGCGGTGCCGGACCAGTCGCCGAGAACCCGTGCGCGTTCCCCGGCGGTGAGGGTGTCGAGGCGCGCCCAGGGCGTGTCGGTCCGGCGGGCCAGCTCGCGCAGAACGGTGCGCAGCTGGCCGGCCAGGGCGGGGGCCAGTGCGTCGCCGAGCAGGTCGGGGCGGTGGTCCAGGCGGAACTCCAGGGTGCCGGGGCCGGGCAGCACCATCACGGTCAGCGGGTAGTGCGTCTGCTCGCGGGTGCGGACGCCGGTGATGCGCGGGGCTCCGGCGGGGGCCTCCGTCCCGGGGAGCGGGCTGCCCGCCGGGTAGTTCTCGAACGCCAGCAGGGTGTCGAAGAGGGGGCCCGGCTCGGGCGCCTGGCGCTGGATCTCGGCGAGGCCTAGGTGGTGGTGCTCGCCCAGCGCGGCCTGCTCCCGTTGGAGACGGGACAGCAGGGCGGCGACCGGTTCCTCGGCGCGGAACCGGACCCGTACGGGCACGGTGTTGACGAAGAGTCCGACCATGCCGGCGGCGCCGGGCAGCTCCGCGGGCCGTCCGGCGACCGTGGTCTCGAAGACCACGTCCTGGGCGCCGGTGTGCTGTCCGAGGACGGTGGCCCAGGCGGCCTGCAGCACCGTGTTCAGGGTGACGCCGAGGGTGCGCGCGCTCTCGGTGAGGGCCGACGTCTCGGCCTCGTCCAAGGTGAACACCAGGCGTTCGGGGGTCCGCGGGGCCGCCCCGTCCGGGGCCAGCGGGGCGACGGGCGGCAGTCCGCGCAGGGCCTCCCGCCAGGCGGCGCGGGCGGCGTCCTGGTCGCGGGCGGCGAGCCAGCTCAGGTGCTGGCGGTAGGGCGCCGGCGGGGGCAGGGCGCCGTCGTCGCCCCCGGTGCCGTACAGGGCGAGGAGCTCGCGCAGCAGCACGGAGAAGGACCAGCCGTCGAGCAGCAGGTGGTGGTAGGTCAGCACCAGGCGGTGCCGGTCCGGTCCGCACCGCACGAGCGTCAGCCGCAGCAGCGGTGGCCGTTCGGGGTCCAGCGGCCGTTCCCGGTCGGCGTCGAGCAGGGCCTCGAAGGCGCGCTCCCGGTCCGGGCCGTCGGCGGCGTCCGCGGTGAGGTCGACGTCCGTCCAGGGCGGGGCGGCCTCCCGCAGGACGATCTGCACCGGCCGGGTCAGTCCCTCGTGCCGGAACCCGACGCGCAGCGCGGCGTGTCGGCGCAGCAGGGTGGTCGCGGCGGCCCGCAGGGCGGCCGCGTCGAGGTCGCCCTCGATGTCCAGCACGAGTTGCGAAAGATAGACGTCCCGGCTTCCCCGGTCGTACAGACCGTGGAAGAGAAGTCCTTCTTGCAAAGGGGTCAGCGGGAGCACTTCTTCCAGGCCGGATCGCGCCACTTCCACGCCCCTCACTCGTCCGGTCACGAATGGTCCACGAAGCTAACACGGCTCGGGAAGGTGCGCGACGCCCTTAAGGCCATACTGAATCAGTCCTCACGTATCAGCAGGTCAGAGCCATGCGCACACCTCAGAGCCGGCATGGACGCCAATTAAGCGGAGCCTTAAAGGAATTACCTAGAACGCCTTTTTCATCGCTCGCTTAAAAACTTGTTGAGCGCTTCTCCAAGACCTTACTGTCCAAATCAATCGGCCTCTCCTTAGACAGCGCCTCACCGCAACGGGACAGGAGTCAACGGATGCTCAACAGAGTCGTCATCGTGGGTGGCGGGACCGCCGGCTGGATGACCGCCTCCTACCTCAAGGCCGCGTTCGGGCACCGTGTCGACATCACCCTCGTGGAATCGGGGAACGTCAGCACCGTCGGCGTCGGCGAGGCGACGTTCAGCGACATCCGGCACTTCTTCTCCTTCCTCGGGCTGAAGGAGAAGGACTGGATGCCGGCCTGCAACGCCACCTACAAGCTCGCGGTGCGCTTCGAGAACTGGCGGGAGCCGGGCCACCACTTCTACCACCCGTTCGAGCAGGTCCGCTCGGTCAACGGCTTCCCGCTCACCGACTGGTGGCTGCAGGAGAAGCCCGGCGACCGCTTCGACCGGGACTGCTTCATGATGGCGTCCGTGATCGACGCCGGCCTCAGCCCGCGGCACGCGGACGGCACCCTGCTGGACACCCCGTTCGACGAGAACGCGGACGAGATGCAGGGCCTGACCATGTCCGAGCACCAGGGGAAGACCCAGTTCCCCTACGCCTACCAGTTCGAGACCGCGCTGCTGGCCAAGTACCTCACCCGGTTCGCCGTCGGGCGCGGCGTCAAGCACCTCGTCGACGACGTGCGGGACGTGCGGCTGGACGAGCGCGGCTGGATCACCGGGCTGAGCACCGCCGAGCACGGCGAGCTGACCGGCGACCTGTTCGTCGACTGCACCGGCTTCCGCGGGGTGCTGCTGAACAAGGCCCTCCAGGAGCCGTTCGTCTCCTACCAGGACACGCTGCCCAACGACAGCGCGGTGGCTCTCCAGGTCCCGATGGACATGGAGCGGCGCGGCATCCTGCCGTGCACCACGGCGACCGCGCAGGACGCCGGGTGGATCTGGACGATCCCGCTGCTGGGCCGGGTCGGCACCGGCTACGTGTACGCCAAGGACTACCTCTCCCCCGACGAGGCCGAGCGCACCCTGCGCGAGTTCGTGGGCCCCGCCGCCGCGGACGTCGAGGCCAACCACATCCGGATGCGCATCGGCCGCAGCCGCCGCTCCTGGGTGAACAACTGCGTGGCGATCGGCCTGTCCAGCGGGTTCGTGGAGCCGCTGGAGTCCACCGGCATCTTCTTCATCCACCACGGCATCGAGCAGTTGGTGAAGCACTTCCCGGCGGCCGGCTGGAACGACGTCCAGCAGGGCATGTACAACGACACCGTCGCCCACGTCATGGACGGCGTGCGGGAGTTCCTGGTGCTGCACTACGTCGCCGCCAAGCGCGACGACACCCAGTACTGGCGGGACGCGAAGACCCGTCCGGTGCCCGACGGGCTCGCCGAGCGCCTGGAGCGGTGGCGCACCCAGCTCCCGGACTCCGAGACGGTGTTCCCCTACTACCACGGGCTGCCGCCGTACTCGTACATGTGCGTCCTGCTCGGCATGGGCGGCATCGTCCTGCAGCCCTCGCCGGCGCTGGCGCTGACCGATCCCTCGGCCGCGCACCGGGAGTTCGAGGCGATCCGGGAGAAGACCGCGCACCTGTCTCGGGTCCTGCCGAAGGCGTACGACTACTTCTCCCGGCTGGGCTGAGGCGGGACCGGCGAGGGTCTGACGCCATGACGGTCCCCGAAGCGTTCGGCACGGCCGCCCACGGGGCGGCCGTGCTCGCCGTCGTCCTGCTGCTGGCCGCCGCCGGGCGGCGGGCGGCGCGCCGGCTGCGGCAGCCGGAGGTCGTGGGCGAGGTCACCATGGGGCTGGTCGCCGCCCCGCTGGTCCTCGCCCTGGCGGGCCGCCCGGCCCTGGACACCCTGCTGCCGCCGTCCCTCGTCACCCACCTGTCGCTGCTCGGGCAGGCCGCCCTGGTGCTGTTCCTGGTCGGCGCCACCCACCGGCTGGGGCCGGGCGTCCGGCCGCGGTCGATGTCCTGGGTGGTGGCGGGCTCGCTGGTGCCGCCCCTGTGCTGCGGGGCCGCGCTGGTCGGCGTGGTCGCCCTGACCGGCGACCGGGCGGCCCGCGGTGACGCCCCGCTGCCCGCCTTCCTGCTGATGGCCGGGGTGGCGATGAGCATCACCGCGGTGCCGGTGCTGTCCCGGATCCTGGCCGACCGGGGCATGACCGGCGCCCCGGCCGGGCGGGTCGCGCTGGCCTCCGCCGTCGCGATCGACTCGGTGGGCTGGGTGATGCTGTCGGTCGCGCTCGCCCTGCGCGACGGCGACGGGTCCGGCACCCTGCACGCCCTGTCCGGGCTCGCCGTCTGCGCGGGGTGCGGACTCGCGCTGCGGCACGGGCTGCGGCTGCGGGCGGTGACGGCCCTGGCGGGGCGCCGGCCGCGGCTCGCCGCCGTGGCGCTGGGCGGGGTGGCGCTGGCGGTGGCCGCCGGCTCCGAGCACCTGGGCATGACGGCCGTGCTGGGCGCCGCCGTGGTCGGGCTGTCCGTCCCCGGCGACGACCCGGCGTGGGCGCGGGCGGTGGCCTCGGTGAGCCGGCTGGGCGCCGCCGGCACCCCGCTGTTCTTCGTGGTGACCGGCTTGGACCTGGCCGGGGAGGTGCTCTCCGCGGCCTCCTGGACGCTGGTGGCGGCCGCCGTGCTGCTGGGCTGCGCCGGGAAGCTCGCCGGCGGCTGGGCGGGGGCCCGGCTCGGCGGCATGAACCGGGCCGACGCCCGGCGGGTGGGGGCGCTGATGAACACCCGGGGACTGACCGAACTGGTCGTGCTCCAGGCCGGGTTCAGCGCCGGGATCCTGCCCGCCCCGCTGGTGCTGGCGATGCTGGTGATGGCGCTGGTGACCACCGCCATGACGGGACCGCTGCTCGACCTCGCGGACCGTGCCCGGCGCCGCGCCGAACGGCCTCCGCCCCGGCCCGCGCGGGGCACCCCGGTGACGAAAGGCAGCCTGCCATGACCGAACACGCCCCCGCGCGGACCGTCGCGGCGGACTCGTCGCGCACCGCCACGCCCCACGGGTTCCGGGCGCTGATGAGCGCCTTCCCCAGCGGGGTGGTGGTGGTCACCGCCCTCGACGCCGACGGCGTGCCGCGCGGCATGACCTGTTCGTCGATGTGCAGTGTCGCCCTGGACCCGCCCACGCTGCTGGTCTGTCTGCGCACCGACAGCCCCACCCTGGCCGCCGTACGGGACTCGGGCGGGTTCGCGCTGGGGCTGCTGCACGAGGACGCACGGGAGACGGCCCTGCTGTTCGCCTCCGGTGATCCGCACCGCTTCAACCGGGTGCGCTGGGAGCAGGACGCGGAGGCGGCCGGGCCGCACCTGCCGGACGCCGCCCGTGCCACGGCCGACTGCGAGGTCCTGGACGCCCGCCCCACCGGCGACCACACGGTGGTGATCGCCGGGGTCCGCCGCATCGTCGGCCACGGGGAGCTGCCGCCCCTGCTGTACGGCCTGCGCGCCTTCCACCGCTGGCCGGGGGGCTGAGGCGAGGCCGCGGGGCCGAGGCGGGTCCGGGCGGTTCCGGGGGCGCCGTCGTCGCCGGTGGCGGACCGGTCGGGTCAGCGCCCCGCCCGCAGCTCCCGGTCGAGGGCGCCCAGGGCGGGCAGCGCGGCGCCGAGGGCGGCGATCTCCGCGTCGGCCAGGGCGTCCAGGGCCCGGCCGAGGTGGGCGCGCATCAGGCCCTGCACCTCGCTGAGCTGCGTTGTCAACTTGTTGTGGGCGCTGCGGGTTAAGGGCGCGGCCGGGATGAGGGGGCTCCGTGCCGGCCCTGGGTCACGCCGCTGTGGGTACAGCGACCGTGCCGGTGACCTGGTCCCAGATGGCGAAGCGGACGGTCATCTCCAGGCGGTGTTCGGCGGCGGTGAGGAGGTGACGCCGGGGCCTGAAATGGGGCGAGATCTGACTGAACGCGGCCAGGAACCGCTGGGCTCCGCCGGCGGAACGGAAGCGCTTCATGGCCCGTTCGCGCTGCCGGGTGGGCTGGTGGCTCTTCTCCGCCCGGTTGTTGAGGTACTTCGACTGCCGGTGCTCGACCGAGGGCATCAGCTCCCGGTGGGCGGCGCCGTAGGAGCGGAGCCTGTCGGTGACCAGCACCCGGGGCACCCGGCGCTGTTTCCCTATCAGCTTGGCCAGGAACCGCTTCGCAGCCTTCGCGTCGCGCCGGGACTGCACGAAAATGTCCAGCACGGTGCCGTCCTGGTCGACGGCCCGCCACAGGTAGTACCGCACCCCGTTGATTTTCACGAAGACCTCGTCGAGGTGCCACTTTTCACCGGCCCGCGGCCCGCGGCGGCGCAGCCCGGCGGCGTACTCGGGCCCGAACCTGGCGCACCACTGCCGGACCGTCTCGTAGGAGACGGTCACGCCTCGCTGGAGCAGCAGCTCCTCGACCTCCCGGAAGGAGAGCGGGAAGCGGTGGTACAGCCACACCGCGTGCGCGATGATCTCCGCCGGGTAACGGAAGCCCTTGTACGACGGAGCCACGGCCTACATGCTGTCCCTCCCCGGACCCGGCAAGCCAACCCGAAGATCATCGTATCGGCAGGCCCGCAGCCAACCTGACAATGCCCTCTCAACTTCCCCTGCAGTCATGGTCTCCACGCTACGAGGGGAGGGACAGGAGAACCCTCCACGCGAGTCGAAGCTTGGCTGATATACCCTGCGCCTAAATTGTTCGAACAATTCGGCGAATCCGTGCCACCGGATACGCCCTGCCCGGGGGGGCATTCCATCACTTCACAGTTCCGTGCGGTGCTCGGCATCGCGCTCACTCCCGTCCTCACCCTGGCGGCCGTGGCTCCGGCCGCCGCCGCCCAGACCACCGCCGCAGTCGCGGCCACCGGCACCACCGCCACGGCCACCGTCGAGAAGCGTGCGCCGGGCGCGTGGGGTACTCGCACCGCGCACGCCCCGGGTAGCTTGCGGGCCCTGGTGTCGGCCCGGAACGGCACCCTCGTCTCCCTCGCCGACGGCACCCGGATCCGGCCCGCCGGCAGCACCCGCTGGCTCGCCCCGCAGGCCTGGCCGGACGCCGGCGGGTACAACACCGAGCTGGTCTCGCTCAGCGACGGCTCGGTGCGCCTGGTCTGGCGGGCCGCCGACGAACACAACGACTACTGGCTGAGGATGGCCACCCTCGCGCCCGGCGCGACCGCCTTCTCTAAGCCCGAGGACATCGCCGAGGTCCCCAGGAGTGGCTACCACCACCTGGCGGCCACCCCCGACGGCCGGTTGATCGTCGCGTGGGCGGACGGGGGCGTCGTGATGACCGCCGAGAAGACCGGCCCGAAGGCCGCGTGGACCGCTCCGGTCGGCCTCAACGCGCAGCCGCCGGTCGGCAGCCGGACCATCTCCGGCATGGAGCTGGCAGTCGCCAAGGACGGCACCGCCCTGCTGGTGTGGCAGGGGTCGACGACCAAGGTCGTCACCGCCATGGAGAAGGCCCCCGGCGCGTCCGGCTGGACCACGGTCCAGAACTTCCCGGTCCCGAGCGCGGACCGGGCGCAGCCGAAGGTGTTCGCCAATCCGCAGGGCGGCTTCGAGCTGTTCTACAACGATGCCGGACACGTCATGCACACGCGCCGGTCCGCCGGCGCCACGAAGTGGAGCACCCCGCGGTCCTCTTCGACCTCCGGCAGCACCAGCGGGATGACGGCGCCCGTCCACCTGCCCAACGGCGACCTCTTCGTCGCCGGCGGGGGGCCCGGCTCGGCCGGCTCCTGGTACGCGGTGCGCTCGGCGGCCACCGGCGCCTGGCTGCCGTACAAGCAGTCGTTCTCCACGACCCGGGCGCAGGCGGTCGGCGCGGTCGCCACCTCGGGCGACACGGTCACGGTGACGTGGCGGGCGGGCTCCTCGGGTCGTGAGTACGTGATGGCCGCCGTCTTCAAGGGCGGCACCTGGTCCACGGCGCGGCGGCTGAGCGCGGCGAGCGCCACGGCCACCGGCGCGCCTCGGGCGGTCTCCGACGCGCTCGGGCGCCCCGTGGTGCTGTGGGACGAGTACACGGTGACCCAGTCGGGCGCCTATGTTCTGGGCGGGACCTACCAGATCACCACCACCGGCCGGGCGCTGCCCAAGTGGCGGGACTACACGGACGACGGCAAGGCCGACCTCTTCGGCCGGAGCGGCAGCGGGCTGAAGGTGTACGCGGGCGGCGCGACGAAGCTGTCCGCCCAGAAGCGCGCGAGCAGCTGGCCGACGGGCACGCTGGTGCTGCCGTTCGGCGACCTCGACGGCGACCGCTGCAACGACGTGTTCGTCCGCCACCCGAAGGGCGAGGCCCGCATCTACAAGCCGGTCTGCGGCGGGCTGCCGGACCAGCAGACGTCCTCCGTGAAGGTCTCCTCCAACTGGAGCGGGTACAACGCGGTCCTCTCGCCCGGCGATGTGACCGGCGACGGCCGGGCCGACCTGCTGGTCCGGTCCGCCTCGACCGGGAAGCTGTACCTGTACGCGAACAACGGCAAGGGCGGCTTCAAGGCCCGGAAGCTCGCCGGGTCCGGCTTCGGCGGCTACAAGAAGCTGATCGCCGCCGGCGACCTCAACGGCGACGGCAGGAACGACCTGCTGGCCCTCGACAAGTCGAACGAGCTGTGGCGGTTCAACGGGACCGGCAAGGGCACCTTCAAGCCCCGGGCGCTGGTCTTCAAGAACTGGGGCACGTCCTACAAGGACGTGGTCGGCGGGCTCGACCTGTCCGGGGACGGTCGGGCCGACCTGATCTCGCTCGACAAGAACGGCCGTGCCTGGCTGAACCGGGGCGACGGCCGCGGCGGCTTCGGCAAGCGGTCGCAGGTCGGCAAGGCCACGAACTGGTCGGGCATCCGCATCTCCTGACGGCGCGGGCCCGGGGCCCCTCGGAGACACGGGGGTCCCATCCGGCCAGGCGTCCGGTTCCGACGGGTCCGTCCGAACTGAGGGTGATCCAGGCAGGCATCCGGGGAGTGTCGCACGACACGAGGCCGGCGCCCGCGTCGGCAAACACCCCGGGCCGCACCGCCTCCCTACCGCCAGTGGCCCTGGAACCACGCGCGCATGCGGGGGCGTTCGCTCATGTCGTTGGTGCAGGCTACGGCGTAGGTGGTGACCGTGAACGTCTGGACCCGCCTGGCGTCGGCGCCCCCAGGCGGGTGGTAGGGGGTTTTGTGGGCCGGGTCCGGCGTCGGGCCGAGCGGGAGGGGGGACTTCGAGGCGTACCGTGACGGGTACGCCGTCGGCGTCGGAGTGGGGGTGGGGGTGGGGGATGGTGCGGTTTCGTACTCCTCGGCGATCCGGTCGCGGGCGGCCTGGTCGACGTGGCATTCGGGGGTGACGGGCTGGCCCAGGTACCAGCCCGCGACGAACACGCCGTAGAGCGCGGCGGCGGCGCCGAGGCGGCGCGGGGTGACCCGGCGGGGAGTGTTCACCGGCGGCCCCGTTCCAGCACACGGGCGGCATCCCACAGCGCCCGGACGGCGGCTTCGGCGTCCGTGGCCCGACTGTCCCGGATGACCCGGCAGGCGGTCGAGAGCGCCTCCTCCCGCAGGGCGGCCCCATGGCCCGTGGTCGCAAAAGAGCCGGTGCCCACGCCGGGCGACGGGTCCCCGGTCCTGGGCTGATTCCCGGTGCCGTGGCGGGGGCAGGCCGAGGGCCCGGCGACGATGTGGTCCGGGTCCGTGCCGCCGCTCGGGCCGGCGGGGCGGGTGAACCCGGCGCCGAACGCGGTGGTGGTGCAGGCCGCCCCGGTTCCGGAGGCGGCGCGGAGGCTGACCCGGCGCAGGTCGGGTGGTGTTGTGCTCATGCCAAAGAACCCTACCCGCAGGTGCAGACCTGTCTGCCGGTCTGGGTGTTCCGCGACGCGCGGTCGGCGCGGGTGTCGCGGGGCACGGGCCGCGCGGGGCCGACCGGCAGGCGTTCGCGCTGCGCACGATCACGGAGGCGAGGGCAGGCGCGGGCCGAGTCGAGGAAGCCGTGGCTCTACTGGATCGGACCCGCTGAAGGAGTCGAGATCGCGCGTCGCTACACCAGGGAGTAGCTCTCACCAGCGGCAGACGCTCCGCCACACCACCACCGGCGCACACCGCCTTCGAGCCGAACACAGCCGCCGTTATGCCGCTCCGCGTCGGCGCCTGACAGCCCTGACCTTCGGCTTTGTCATCATGGCCCTCGTCATCTCGTCATCATCCGGTCGACATCGGTGTCGGGTCTCTCGCTGTTCGCTCAGAACAGCGCCAGGCCCTCACCACTGGTGTCCGCGATGACCGGCCGGAACCGGGCGGGGAGGCCGTCCAGGCGGTCGGGGCCGGCCGCGGCGGCCACGGCGGGGGCGGTCTCGGCCAGCCAGGTGCGAAACCGCTCGGCGGCTTCGCGGTAGGGGACTTGCGCCAGGACACGGTGCTCGCCGGAGGGGCACAGATCGACGGCGACAGTGAACAGGCAGGAACCGGGCGCATGGTGGCTGCCGGTCCAGGACACGCGCAGCGCACCGCAGGGTGTGCGCCCGCGGGAGCCGCGGGGGTCGCGGTGGGTCGGGCGCAGTGCTCGGCAGGCTATGTGGGCGGTCCATGCGGCGAGGTGGGGCAGTGGCAGGGTGGTGCGGGTGCGGCAGCCGGGGCAGCGGTGCCAGTGGCGGAGCCAGTCGGCGGTGTGGGTGTGGAAGAGACGTGTGTAGTGGTTGGCCACGCGGATGTCGTTGCTGTACAGGTGGTCGGGGCGTTCTTGTGTGTTGCAGGAGTGGCAGACGGGGGCGCGGACGTAGCCGTGTTCGTGGCAGTGGTCGAGTACGGCGGCGGGCGCGGTGCGGCAGAGGGCGCACGTCCACCCGGCCACCTTGCGGGAGGTGCCGGGTTTCCTGCTGAGTACCGAGTACAGGTGGCCTTTCAGTTCCTCGTTGTACGGACGCAGTGGGGTGGTTGGGCAGTCGGGGCTCGTCGTCTGCCGGCCGTCGGCGGCTCGGGCCTGCCGGTGGTGGGAGGGCGACTCGGTGACGGTGGTGACGGCTGCGCTTGCCTGGCAGGTCCGCGCGGCTTTCAGCCACCGCGTTTCGGCGTGCTCGGCCGCGTCCAGCAGCCTGACCACGGCGCGCGGCAGCCACCACGTCCGCGCCGTCCGGTCGCGGGTGTTCTCCACGAGGATCCGCCGCCAGTCGATCCCCGCCAGATGGTCCGGCCGGCCGCCAGCGCATGGTGCTGCCCGCTCGGGCTCGTCCGGTTCCTGCAGTTCCCGGGCGATGCGCCGGCGCCATCGCAGCGGCGTGTTCTCGTTGTGCTCCTGCTTCGACCCGCCACGGAACGGACCGATGCGGACCAGGTCCTGGCGGTCCATCTCCACCGCGTTCAGTTCCGCTGCCGCCCGGCGCACCTCAGCCTCCAAAACACTCCACTGGCCGCCTGCCTGCACCGTCGCCACCACATGGCCGCCGAGCAGGACGTAGTCCGCCGGGGCATCGGCAGGAGAGCAGGTGAACGCCGCAGAAGCCGTCGGCACAGCGCTGCCGGCCGTCAAGCCGGCCCACAGAGCGTCCGCGGCGCCCAGAGTGATCAGGCCGCCCGCACGGCCCGGGATGACATCCTCTGACATACCGACAGGCTAACGGCCGGTCTCCGCAGCACCGTCCGCAGCGCCTTTGTATCTGCAGCCTCGACGACCGCGCGCGCCCACCAACCCACTCCGGCATGGGCGGCCGGGGCCAGGTTCGAGGCCACCGCCCACCGCCAGGCCGCAGCCGGCACCTTCAGTCGGTCCGCTGCCTGGTACCCGTCGTACGCCTCACGCATCACGACCACTCCGATCTCAAGCTCTTTCCCACCTCAGCCTGTGCGTCGCGGCGGCACGAAACGGCGCGTACCGGCGGTCACGGCAGTGTCGCCTGCGCGGGCAGGGTGTCTGTGCGGGCCGGATCCGGGCGGACCGTGCGGCGGAAGGCGGTGAGGTGGTTTCGCGTCCGGTGTCCCTTCCGGCGGGCCGGTGCCGGGAGGTGCGGCTGTCCGTAAGGGTGGTGTGTGCCCGGGACAACGGCGGCGGTCCCGTTTGGGTGAGTAGCATCCGGCAGCAACAACCCCCGTATGAAGGAGCGTGCCGCGTGGCCACCGAGCCGGAAGAGCCCACCAGCCAGAGCCTGCAGAGCCAGTACGCGGCCCAGTTCGCCGACCACCTCGTGGGCAACCGGGAGGAACAGGCCCGTCTGCGTAAGCGTCTTGAGCAGCTCGAGGCGGACGAAGCCTGGCTGGTGAAGGCACTGGAGACAGTGTCCGCCCCGGCCGAGGCCGGTGCCGGCGCCCAGGCGCCCGAGGGCGAGTCGGCACCGCCGCAGGACAACACGTCCGGGCCCACCGAGCCGGCCGAAGCGGCCGAGTCGGCCGAGCCGTCCGAGCCGTCCGAAGCGACCGATGTTGAGGCTTCCGCGGCAGTGCCCAAGCAGCGGCAAAACCAGCCGGCCGAGGCAACCGCGAAGAAGACCACGGCCAAGGAGACGGCCGCAAAAAGGAGCACGGCCAAGAAGGCGGCCGTGAAGGAGACGACGGCCAAGAAGGCCACGGCGAAAAAGCCGGAGGCGAAGAAGGCAGCAGCGAAGCAGACTCCTGCGGCAAAGAAGACGACAGCGGCCAAGGCCGGTGAACCGACCCTGGGAGAGCTGCTGTTGAGCGTCCTCGGCAAGCACGCCGGGCACCCGCGCACCGCAGGCGAGGTCGCCGGCGACCTGGAGCAGGAGCACCCCGAGCGGGCCCGGGACATCAACACCGTGCGCAACACCCTGGAGCGGCTGGTCGCCAAGAGCCGCATCGAGCGGACCAAGCAGAAGAACACCGTGCTGTACACCGCCGTGACCGAGCCCGTGCCCGCCGCGGACGACGCAGCCGCAGAAGCGTCCCCGACGACCGAGACGGCCGGCGCCGCAGAGACCGAGAAGGTGCCGGCGCAGGCCTAGTCAGGGCCGTGCCGCCCGTCTCCGCGCGCAGCACCATCCCGGGCTCCAGTACCCGGCACGCTGCGACCGGCAAAGAAGTCGGATAATCGCGCGCCGACGGGGTAGAACGGACGCCGGGTGCCTTCCGGCTACGGACGGCCCTGCCCACAGACCAGCCGGGACCTCTCGGCGATATCGAAGGACAAGCAGCATGGCCAGCGGCACCGTGAAGTGGTTCAACGCCGAAAAGGGCTTCGGGTTCATCGCCCAGGACGGCGGCGGCCCGGACGTCTTCGCCCACTACTCCAACATCACCGGCAACGGCTACCGGGAGCTGGTCGAGGGCGAGCCGGTCACCTTCGAGGTGACCCAGGGCCAGAAGGGCCCCCAGGCCGAGAACATCGTGCGCGGCTGACGAAGGCAACTGCGCACCGCCCCGCGAGAGTGACTGTGTAGGGTGGCATCACCGACGCGGGGTGGAGCAGCTCGGTAGCTCGCTGGGCTCATAACCCAGAGGTCGCAGGTTCACATCCTGTCCCCGCTACGAGAACGAGGGGCCCGGCACCAGCCGGGCCCCTCGCCACATCCAGCCTGTGCCGCTCGAAAAGTCATCGCCCCGGGTGGGAGTGGTGTGGGGCGGCCGCTGGGAGCATGCCCGCGTGGTCGTCTCACCGGCGGACACGATGGTCCGGAAGCTGCTCTTTGTCCCGGTGCCGCTGCACCGCGACACCACCAAGAACGCTGAGCCGCTCGTGCCGCGGCACGAGCCCGCCGTGCTGCGGCGCCTGCTGCGGGGCCCGGCCGCCGCCGGCATCGTCGCGGTCGCCGGTGCGGCCCTGCTGCCGCTGGGGCTGGGCGCACCCACCCTTGCCGCCCTGGCCGGCTTCGCCCTGGTCGGCCTGCTGTGGCCGCCCTACTCTGCGATGTCCACCACCCTGTTCCAGCGCTCGACCCCGCCCGCCCTGCTGCCCCAGGTCTTCACCGTGGTCTTTGCCGTGCGCGCCCTGGCCGTTCCGCTCGGCACAGTCCTCGGCGGTCCGGCGGTGGCCGCCCTCGGCCCCACCCGCGGCCCCGGCTCCGAAGCCACCCACCGCCAGCCACTCATAACCGGCGCGGCCGGCCGCCCCTGCGGCCTGAGCACTACGGAAAGCGACGAACCCAGGACCGCCGAGGGCGGATACGGATCAGCTGAACAACGACTCATGCCAGTCTCCCCCTCCCCAAGGAGCGGATCGTGGCTTGCCATGTTCCGGCAGGCGAAGTCCCGCCGACCGTGCCAGTGACTGGCGTACCCGCGGACCGCACTCCTATGGCGCAATGTCTCGTCCATGGGCACAACGCGAGCAGGGGTACCGCGGAAGTACGAAGGGGCCGGCCGGCATGAGCAAAAAGCGAGGGACGGAGTCGGCACGGGCGGCCAAGCGTGCACTTCGCGTGCGGCGGCTGACATGGTGGCATCGCATCTGGGGTCCCGCTGCGGTACTGCTCGGCGTGGCGGCGGTGACGGCGACGGTCGTGCTGCTGGCCTCGGTGCCCGGCCTCCTGGCCGACGTACGGGCGTTCCGTGCCGCCCGGCCGTGTCCGACCGCGGGTCCGGTGGTCCCGGGCCTCGACTGTCTCCGCTCGGTCCCGGCAACCGTGGCGGGCAAGGTCATCCGCGAGCAGACGAAGAACAACGAGTACACGCTCATGCTCCGCGGCTCCGACAGGGTCCCCGCCTCACTCGATATGGGCAGCCCGGACCCGCTGCTGAGGCAGCTCAACAAGGGCGACACCGTGACCCTGACCGTCTGGCGCGACTACACGACCGCGGTCATCAAGGACGGCGTCACCCAGGAGTCCACCGACACTCCCGTCGGCGAGCCGGAGTTCGTCACGGCCCTGGCCCTCGCCCTGCTGGCCGGGGGCCTCTACGGCATCTACGCGGGCACCGTCGCCGCCCGCCATGCCCAGGAGGGGCTGCCCGTCTCCCTCGTGACGCTGGGCGCCCAGGCGTTCTGGGCCGCCCTGGCTGCCTTGCCCGCCGTGATGGTGGGTGACCTCACCGGCCCGGTCGGCGTGGTGGTGACCTGGCTGGCGCTGCTCCCCCTGATCCGGCTGATCGCGCTGCGCTTGGAGCGGAAAAGCCGTGGACGACACAGCCGCCCGCGCCTGAGAGCCCACCGCGCCTTTTAGGCCGGTACAACCCGGTCGCTTGCTACAAGTCGAACTCGAGGTGCTCCACATCGGTGAATCCCACCTCCAGGCTGTGGGCACGGCGGCCGCCGTCGCGGAAGTACACCTCACCCAGCCCCTCGGCGGCGATGTCACGCAGCTGCCGCTCACTGGCGCCGGCCTCCTGCGCGTCGACAGGCGGGTCGCGTACTGCGGAGACAGGGCGAGGGTGAGATGGCGGATCCGCGCATCGTCGGTGATGCCGGGCGCGGCGGTGAAGCCGAATCGAGCGCGGGTGTCGACGACGAGGAGGGACCACGCGAACAACTCTCCGCACCGCAAGCATGTCTTGCATCACACCCCCTGTTCCACCCGGCGTACGCCACCCCGGCACCGGCGCGCACGCCACCCGACGCGCCCTTACCCTCCCAGCAGATCCGCCCGCAGCGGCCCGCGGCTGTTTGCGTGACATGCCCGCCCCCTGCGGGTGAGCCAGCTGCCGGACCTCGGACGTCTTGCGGGCCGCACCACTACGAAGGCCACGTTCCGTATCCGGCCTTCCAGAGAAAAGGACGCACCGTTGCGTCGCATCTGGGCCACCTCCACCGCAGCGGCCATGTTGTCCGCGCTTGCAGTCCTCCTCACCCCCGCCAGCGCACACGCCGACCCCGGCAACACCGTCAACCCGCTTGCCCAGGACGCCCCTGGCGGCACTGTCTGTCCAGGATGAAGACCGCACCGGGGCATGGCCGCCTCGCGGTCACCATCGCGACCATCTCCGAGCAGCAGAAACCACTCCCGCCCGTCGGTCTGCCGCGACTTCCGCCCCAAGCCAACAAACCACTGGCAAGCGCTGTACGAGAAGGTCCGCACCGCTCGCGCCACCGCGGTCGCCCGAGCGATGGCGAACATCCGCCGCGTTGCGGACGGCGGCATCGTCACCAAGGTCACCACACGCGAATTGCGCGATCCGGCCACCAGACAGACCATGGAAGAGACCGTGGAGGACCGCACCATGCCGCACTGACGTGCGGACGCCTGATATCTGGAGCGGCAGCACCGCGAGCACCACGGCAAGAATGCGGTGGTGGCCGTGGAGATCACCGGCCTGGGCGGGCCCGCCGACGCAGACGAGCAGCCCGTGGAACTGGTCACGCTCGCCGAGCGCCTGAACCACAGTCTGTTCGCGGTCGAGTACCCGCCTGAGTTCGAGGGCGGCAGTGTCGTGGGCGCCGAAGTCGTCGACGGCTGCCCCCCTCATCGGGCAGGGCGCGACGTTATCCGCGTGGCTGCCCCATGGTGCTCCCTCCGGATCAACGCAGCGGAGGACTACCGTGACGATCAAGGGCTACGACGTATCCGCCTTCCAGGACGTGGACTTCCCCACCGCCAATGCCAGCTTCGCGTTCGTCAAAGGCACCGAGGGCCGTTCCTACGTCAACCCCAAACAGAAGGAACAGACCGCGCACGCCCGCGCCGCGGGCCTGGCCGTCGGCTTCTACCACTTCCTGCACCCGGGCCACATCAAGGAGCAGGCGGCCCACTTCGTGGAGGACTGCGCGAGCATCGAGTACGACCTGCTGGTCGTCGACTGGGAGACCGACCCGAACGGCGCCGCGGCGACCTGCACGGAGAAGGATTCCTTCATCGCCGAGGTCAAGCGGCTGCGCGGCTCCAACCACAAGGTCGGGCTGTACTGCAACCGGGACTTCTGGCTTCACCGGGACACCACCGGCAATGTGGGTGATTTCCTCTGGATCGCCGAGTACGGCGTGGCCCCGGGCAAGCCCAACATCCAGGCCGAGTGGATGTTCCACCAGTACACCGACAAGCCGCTGGACACCAACGTGGGCAACTTCGCCTCCAAGGCCGAGCTGGCCGCCTTCGCGGGCGGCATCAACGGCACGAGGAACTAGTCTTCCGAATCAGGAATTCTGTTCAGATAACTTGCGAGGCGTTCGAGGATCTCGTCCGCGGTCTTCGTCCAGACGTAAGGCTTGGGATCGGTGTTCCAGGCGGCGAGCCAGGCACGGACATCCTGCTCCAGCGCCTGGACCGATCTGTGGACGCCCCGCCGTATCTGCTTGTCGGTCAGCTCGGCGAACCACCGCTCGAGCAGGTTCAGCCAGGACGAGCCGGTGGGGGTGAAGTGCAGGCGGAAGCGGGGATGGGCCGGCAGCCAGGTCTTGATCGCCGGGGTCTTGTGGGTGGCGTAGTTGTCCAGCACCAGATGCACGTCCAGGCCCGCCGGCACCTCCCGGTCCAGCTTGCTGAGGAACTTCTTGAAGTCCTCGGCCCGGTGCCGGCGGTGCAGCGAGCCGATCACCTTGCCGGTGGCCACCTCCAGGGCGGCGAACAAGGTGGTGGTGCCCGCCCGCACGTAGTCGTGGGTGATCCGCTGCGGAACCCCCGGCATCATGGGCGGCACCGGCCGGGAGCGGTCCAGGGCCTGGATCTGGCTCTCCTCGTCCACGCAGAACACCAGGGCCCGCTCCGGCGGATCCAGGGAGAGGCCGACGACGTCGTGGACCTTGTCGATGAAGTACGGGTCGGTCGACAGCAAAGACGTCTCGGTGCGGTGCGGCTGCAGGCCGAACGCCCGCCAGATCCGCGACACGGTCGACTGCGACAGGCCCGTCTCCTGGGCCATCGCCCGCGTCGACCAGTGCGTGGCGTTCTTCGGCGTGCTCTCCAGCGTCTTGGTGACCACCGCGGCGACCTGCTCGTCGGTGACCGTCCGGGGCCCGCCCGGGTGCGGCATGTCGCCCAGGCCGGCGATCCGGTGCTCGACGAACCGCTTCCGCCACCGGCCCACCGCATGCGGCGTGGAGCCCACCTGCGCCGCCACGTCCTTGTTGGACGCGCCGGTGGCGCAGGCCAGGATGATCCGGCAGCGCAGCGCCCAGGCCTGCGGCGTGGAACGGCGTCGCATCCATTCCTCCAGCGCGGCCCGTTCCGCGTCCGGCAGGATCAACTCGGCCTTCGGCCGCCCGGTACGTGTCACCGGGCAACCCCGCACATCTGAACAGAATTCCTGACTCAGAAGACCAGGAGTCGTCGTCAAACGTCACCGCCGCATCAGGAGGGACGCAAGGGTGAGGGGCTTGGTACGGCGCGACGGCGGTCTCCGCACCGAACCGCAACCAAGGAAGCAGTGTTTCTTCTTGTCTCACCGTGAATACTGTTCCGAACTGCCATCACGCTGAGGGGAACATGACCGTCACCAAGCTTCTGAGACCCGCCCTCGCTGCCACGCTCCTGGCCGCGGTCACCGCCTGCGGCGCGTCGTCCGTGCCGGACGTCCCGGCGGGTACCCCGACCGGCTCGGGGTCCGCCGAGACACACCGCTCGGCAAACCCCGAGCCGGTCACCGCCACCATGCCCGACGCCATAGGCGGCAACGCCGGGCGTGCGCACGAGCAGATGAGCTCCGAACTCGACATGATCTTCGAGGACGCGAGCGGACAGGGCCGCCTGGTGGATGACCCGGCTGCGTGGAAGATCTGCAACTCCCGGCCGGGCCCGAACCAGCAGATCACCGATTACCCGGTGGTCTTCGGCGTGGTGAGAGTTTCGGAGAGCTGCGGGGACACGGTGCCGGATCAGCGGTGAGCCCGCGCACTACTGTCCACGGGGGTGTCAAGCCATGGCGTAGTGTCCGACATCAGCGGCTGACACCGACAGGCGCGTACAACAGCGGTCGGTACCGAACCTCAGCGGACGACCAGTCGAGGCCCGGCGCCAGTTGAACGACGCCGACGACTCCCAGTGATCGACCTGATGAGGACGTGGCCGAACAGAGAGCACGGTGTTGCGCACACCGGCCGCCACGCCTCTCGTTCCGTGGTCCGGTGTTGCTCCTCTTCCGCGTCGGCGCGGGCGGTCTGGCGGTGGTAGAGGACGTCGCCGTCGAGTTGTCGAGCGCGGCCGGTCAGCGTCTGCTCACCGTCGCGCCTCGGGCACCGCCACACCGCCACACCGGCACGCCCTCGCCCCGCTCGCGCAGCTGCTCCCAGGTGGCGACGGGGGGCACGGCCTGGCCGTAGTCGGGGGGCGTGATCCCTCGGTGGTGGGTATCTCCTCGACCTCCATGCGTACCCCCGCGGACGACATCGCCACGGGTACCCGCCCTCCCAGCGCCTCCTCTCGCGCAGAGAACTCCAATGGCTCGAGCGCTCTCCGCCTACGCACCCGCCTTTCGCCGGAGTCGCGCTCCTCTTGACCGCCGCCCGCTGAGAAGGGGCGGCAGCCGCACCAGCGATACTGGACGCATGGATGCGACGACCACCGCCCCCCGCGCCGAGGTGCTGCGGGACCGTTACCGCAGCCGGCTGCCCGAGCGCCTGCAGGAGCTGGACGGTCCCGTCGAGGGCACCGTCGACCTGCCGCTCCACATCGTCTGGTCCGGGCGGACGAGCTACAGCCTGGACCGCCCGAAGTCCCGCATGACGCTCTACCGGACCGTCCTCGCCGAGGGCCTGCGCGAGGACCTGGCGGCCTTCCTCCACCACCGGCTGCTGGCCGAGCAGTGGCCCGTGCTGCGACGCTTGGTCAGTCCCTACATCCGTGAGGTCTGGGAGGACGCTTTCCCCGAGCTGCCCCGCACCGCTCCGGCCGACACGACCGCCGCGTGAAGCTCACTCCGCTCCACGAGCGTCTCCTCGCCGACATCCTCGACCTCGGCTCCCCCTACCCTCTGGTCCTCACCGGCGGATACGCCGTGCAGGCCCACGGCCTGGTCGAACGCTTCAGCCGCGACCTCGACGTCGCCACCGAGAACCCCGCCCCGATGGACGAGATCGTCGCCTCCCTCACCGTAGGTCTCAGCGCGCGCGGATGGCGGACCGCGCACGTCCAGACCGATCCGCTCAGCGGCCGGTTCCTCGTCACCGACCCGGACACCGGTGAGGAGTGCGAGGTCGACGTCCTCAAGGAGGCGTTCTGGGCCCCGCCAGCCCAGACCCCCTACGGCCCCGTCCTCTCCCTCGACGACGTGATCGGTACCAAGGTCCGTGCCCTCGCCGACCGCGGCACCGTCCGCGACCTCATCGACGTCCAGGCCGCCTCCCGCCACCGCTCCACCGCCGACCTCGAATCCCTGGGCCGCCGTCGTGCCCATGACGAGTTCAGCCTCGAAGACCTCCGGGACCGGCTCACCGGCGCGGACTGGTACGAGGATGAGGACTACACCGCGTACGGGCTCACCTCCCGGCAGATCGAAGAACTCAAGGCGTGGGCGCTGGAGTGGGCGGAGGACCTGGGGGCGCGGATCCACGACGAGAACGCCTGACAAGAGGCCGTACCTCTCTCCCGTCGGCGTGCTCACGCACGGGTCGTGGTGTCGAGGGGCTCGGCCCGGACGGTCTTGCCGCCGGGCGGGCAGGGGACGGTGTCCCAGTGGCCGTCGAGGGCGGCGACGAGCGCCAGGGCCGCCTGCGGCCAAGGCCGCGACTGCATCGACATCCAGCACCCCACCTGCAACCGGAACGGCGAAACGATCACCACCCTGGCCGACGAGCCGCCACACCGGACGGCACGGAATCAACCAGCAGGATCGCTGACGGGACTCTTATCGACGCCCCGAGTGGCGCACTTCGGATGGTGGTAGGACTTCCCGCAAGCGTTGCGCCCGTTGAGGTATGCGGCCACTGTGTACGTGGCGAGCCTTCCGCGATCGGGACTCAGGCTTCGGGACGATGCCATCGCGCATCGCGCGGCAGCGGGCGCAGGCGCGCGTGCGCCTTGAGAACAAAGGAAATTCAACAGTGAGTCAGATCATCCGCCGCCTTGGCGTTGCTCCGCGTTACCGAGGCAGCACGAATGGTGGGACGTGTCCCGACATTTTTGAGCTGGCCGACGGGAACTTCGCCGTCATCGGTACGGATGTGACCGACTCGCTGGACGCCGGGCTCCCCCCGGACGCTGCGCGCGCGGACTACGAGCGGATCGTCATGATCACGCGGGAGACCCTGGTCAGGGCGAAGCCCGACATTCCCGACGCCTGACCACGTCCCGGCGGCCTGGTTCTGGGCGTGGTGACACGGCCCCGGGCAGGCGCTCCGCCGACATCACTCGGCGGGAGGTTCGCCGACCACCCACCACTCCTCGGTGTCGGCCTCCTCCAGCTGCCGGAGCAGATCGTCGACCGTCAGCCCGAGTTCCGCCTCTTCGGTGTCCGCGATACTCGCCCGCTGCTGTGCGGTGGCGTACCAGTACTCCCTGACGATCGGGTTCTGGAAGGTGCCTCGGACGCGCTTGAAGAACTCGTCCTTGGTCAGGTTCCCGATGCGGTAGTAGAACAGCAGGTTGGTGTAGAGGGCGTTGGCGTAGAGGTACTGCCGCCGCCTCACCGGTGAGGCGGGCACCTCGAAGACATCCAGGACCTCGGCGAGTTCGGGATCGTCGATGGCTTTGCTCAGCAGCTCCCAGTGCTGGCGTTGCTGGCTCGCCAGATTGGCGTGCCGCTGGGCGTGTGCCTGCTGTTCCAGGCGTTCCAGGCGAGCGCGCAGTGACTCCAGCGTGTGGCGTTGGGTCGCCGCGGTGGCGAGGACGCCCATGGCCATCCCCAGGCCCGCCACCGCGGCGGCATCAAGCCCGCGCTGGCCAATTTTCCATGTGCCCATAGCAAGTACCCCCGATCAGGCGGCCGTCCGCCGGTCGTCGGGGTGCGGGTCGACGGTGGGGACCGGCGAGCGGTGGGCGGCGCGTGCCGCCTTCCAGGGTGCCGAGCGGCTCTGATCGGCTGGGAGGCGGAGAGGAGGCGCACGGAAGGAAGCGAGGGTCGCTCAATCCGGCGCCTTGTCCAACGTCTGCCCCGCGAACGCTGCTAACAATCGTTCACTTCGCGGCGATGCTCGTATATGCGCCCGACCACGTTCCGGGGCATGCGTCGGTCGTGTGCTGCTCGAAAAGTCATCGCTGCACGTCACGCCGCATATCTGTACTCGTTGATCAGGCCGCCGAGGATCCGGGTGCGCAGCAGCTCATGGGCGCCGCTGGGTTGCCGGACCGGCGGGCATTTCGGATCCATCGAGGACGCCCGGGCGTGTGCACCCAGTTCTTCACCCGGTACAACGAGGAGCACCAGCACTCCGGGATCGGCCCGCACACGCCCCACGACGTGCACTTCGGCCTTGCCAAGCAGCTCCGCGAGATAGAGCACGGCCGAACTCACCCGCTCGTACGGTCTCTACAGGGCAAACGCCAAGTGCTCAACGTCCGTGAACTGAACCTCAAGACCGTGGGTGCGACGGCCACCGTCGCGGAAGTACACCTCACCCAGCCTCTCGACGGCGACATCGCGCAAACGCCGCCCGGACGACGATCAAGCGGCCCCACCCCGCGCATGACGGTCCGTGAACACTGCGGGTGCCGATTGATCATCTGACCTGTTCAGGCGGCATGTCGGTACGGACGGCGGTGCGGGCTGCGACGAGGGCGGCGACGGGGTCGGCTGTGGCAGGGGCGCAGGGCCACCATTGGGTGGTGGAGCCGCGGCCTTCGCGGAGGTAGGGGTGCCATCGGTTGTCGGGGCCGAGGCGGATCTGGACGCCCTCGTCATCGGCGGTGAGACGGTTGCGCCAGACGCGCACCCGCACGGTGTCCGCGGTGTCGTCCTCGGTCTCCGCGTTGTCGGGGTCACAGAGGGCGGCGTGGGCGGCGGCCATGGCGGCGGTGTCGGGGGTGAGTGGCGCGCGGGCGACGGCGACGCCGGCGGGGCCGCCGTGGCGCTGGGCGCGGACCAGGAGGGCGAAGCCGAGTGGAGGCAGGCCGGTGGCGCGTACGAGCTGGTGGAACCAGTGCTCGCCGACACCGCTCGCGGCGAGGCGTACGGCGTCGTCGAGCGGGGTGCAGGTGAGGGAGGCGGTGTGCCCGGCTGCAAGGGCGCGGGCGCGCTGAGCGGTGTCCCGGGTGAGAGCTTCGAGGTCGTCGAGGGTGAAGGGGGCCTCGGGCGGGGGCGTGGTGGTGAGGGGGGAGGGGACCGGCCCTGGGTCGGCGGGGCCGGCGGGCGGGCCCTCGGCTTCCTCGGTCTGTGGGACGGGCGGGGTGAAGACGCCGGTGAAGGAGGCGAATGCGTCGCGGGCGGGCACGCCCCGGCCGCGGGGCGTGCCGCCGGTTTCCGGCGCGGCGCCTGTGCGGGTCTGGCGCCGGGTGCGCAGCGCGGTGAGGACGGCGTCCTTGGTGCGGCCGCGGAGGGTGAAGAGCCAGAAGGGGTCGTCGTCGAGGTGGGCGGCGGTGGCGTAGCACAGGGCGGCGGCGTGCTTGCAGGGGTGGCCCCAGTCGGGGCAGGAGCACTCGGGGTCGAGTTCGCTCGCCTCCGGCAGCAGGGGAACGCCGGTGGTGCGGGCGTCATCGACGAGGTCGGCGGGCATCTCGCCGTCGAGGAGGGCTGCGGTGCGGCCGGCCCGGGCGGCGATGGCGTCGAGGAGGGTGTCCCATTGGGCGTCGGTGAGGACGCGCAGGTGCACCGCGGCGTCGTACGGCCAGGGGGCGCTGCCCTCGACCTCGGCGCGCAGCACACCTGGGGTGACGGTGACCGGGCCGACCATGCCCTTGCGGGCGTAGGTGCGGCCGCGGGAGAGGCGGCCGGAATCGAGGGTGGAGGCCTCCAGGGCGTCCACCCAGGCCTGCCCCCACCAGGTGGCGGCGAAGGCGCGACTGCCGGTGCGGGGTGCCTTGCGGGCGGGGGTCATGCGTCGGCTCCGTGGGACAGTGCGACGAGTTCGGCGAGGTCGGTGTCGGAGAGTTCGGTCAGGGCGGCCTCACCGGAGGCGATGACCTGGTCAGCGAGGGCGCGCTTGGCACCGAGCAGGCGGGCGACCCTGTCCTCGACCGTGCCCTGCGTGGTGAGCCGGTGGACCTGGACGGGGCGATCCTGGCCGATGCGGTAGGCACGGTCGGTGGCCTGGTCCTCGACGGCGGGGTTCCACCAGCGGTCGTAGTGGATCACGTGGGTGGCGCGGGTGAGGTTGAGGCCGGTGCCGGCGGCCTTCAGGGAGAGCAGGAAGACGGGGAACTCGCCCTGCTGGAAGGCGGCGACCATCTCCTCGCGCCGGGGGACGGCGGTGGCGCCGTGCAGGTAGCGGGCGCGTACACCGCGGTCGGCGAAGTGCCGCTCCAGGAGCTTGCCCATCTGCGTGTATTGGGTGAAGACCAGGGCGCCCTCGCCTTCGGCCACCACCGTGTCGAGCAGTTCGTCGAGGAGTTCCAGCTTCCCGGAGCGGCCGGGCAGCGGGCCGGCCTCGCGCAGGTAGTGGGCGGGGTGGTTGCAGATCTGTTTGAGCGCGGTGAGCAGTTTGAGCACCAGGCCGCGGCGGGCGATGCCGTCCGCCTTCTCGATCCGGGCCATGGCCTCGCGCACCTGCGCCTCGTACAGGGCGGCCTGCTCACGGGTGAGCACGACGGGGTGGTCGGTCTCCGTCTTGGCCGGCAGCTCGGGGGCGATCCCGGGGTCGGACTTGCGGCGGCGCAGCAGGAACGGGCGGGTGAGACGGGTGAGCTGCTCGGCGGCCTGCCGGGCCTGTTCGGCGGTCTCCGCGTCGTCGCCCGCGCCCAGCGCGCCGCGCTCGATGGCTCGGGCGAAACGGTCACGGAAGGTGAACAACGGGCCGAGCAGGCCGGGTGTGGTCCAGTCGAGCAGTGCCCACAGCTCGGAGAGGTTGTTCTCCACCGGGGTGCCGGTGAGCGCGACGCGGGCGCGGGCGGGCAGGGCGCGCAGTTCGCGGGCGGTGGTGGCGTACGGGTTCTTGACGTGCTGGGCCTCGTCGGCGGTGACGAGCGACCATTTCACGGCGGCGAGCCGCTCCCCGTCGCGGCGCAGCACACCGTAGGTGACCAGGACGAGTTCGTCCCCGGCAAGGTGGTCCAGGGTGCGCTCGCCGCCGTGGTAGCGGCGTACCGGCACGGCGGGGGCGAAGCGGGCGGCCTCGCGCTGCCAGTTGCCGAGCAGCGAGGCCGGGCAGACCACGAGGGTGGGACCCGCGGTGTCGGGCTGCTCCTGGCGGTGCAGATGGAGGGCGAGCAGCATGACGGTCTTGCCGAGACCCATGTCGTCGGCGAGGACGCCGCCGAGGGTCAGGCGGGTCATGTCCGCCAGCCAGGCCAGGCCCCGCTGCTGGTAACCGCGCAGGGTGGCGGTCAGGCCCTCCGGTGCCCGGACGGGGGCGCGGCCCTCGGGAGCGCGCAGCCGGGCAACCAGCTCTCCGAAGGCGCCGGCCGCCTCCACCGCGACGCGCTCACCGTCCCATTCCACTTCTCCGGTCAGCACCGCCTGGAGCGCGTCCAGCGGGGCGAGTTCGCGGCCGCGCCGCCGCTTGAGGCGGGCCACCAGCTTCGGATCGGCGACCACCCACTGGTCGCGCAGCTTGACCAGCGGGCGGCGGGCCTCGGCGAGTTGGTCGAGCTCGGTCTCGGTGAGCTTCTCGCTGCCGAGCGCGACATGCCAGGAGAAGTCGAGCAGGGCGTCACGGCCCAGCAGGGAGTCCACGGTCGCGCCGGGTGCGGTGGCCGCCCCGATCTCCGCCCGCGCTTCGAGGGACTTGACCAGCTCACGCGGCCAATGCACCCGCACGCCAGCCGAACGCAGCGCGTCGGTAGCGTCTCCCAGCAGCTCCATGGCCTCCTCGTCGTCGAGCCGCAGCACGCTGGGGGCAGCCTCGGCGAGCAGGCGAGTCAGCGGTTGCCAGGCACGGGCGGCGCGGCGCAGCGCGAGCAGCGTTTCCTCCTCGGCGCGCGGACCGAGCAGGTGCTGCGCGCGAACCGGCTCGGCCCACAACTCGGCAGCGTCCAGGACCAGGGACGGATCGGCCGCGGTCCGCAGCTGCAGCGCCGCGTGGAAGACGCGGCGCCGCCCGGCCGGGGGGTCGACCCGCAGTTCCACACTGATCTGCGCGGCCCGCTCGGCCGCGGTTTCGGCCGCCCACTGGGCCAGGCGCGGAGACAGGGCGGTCGCACGGTCGGCGTAAGGGTTGCCGGGCACGGCCCAGCCGGCGGCCGGGGTTCGCGGCAGAGCGTCCGCGAGCGCGTCGCAGAACTCCCTCACCAGAGCAGCTGGTTCGGCGATTCGTACGGTCTTGTCGTCCGCCGGGGGCGTAGGGAGGTTGTGGGCGTACGGCGGCAGGGCGGCGGCCAGCGCGTCCAGGTCCTGCTTGCCCCTAGCACCGGGCGGCCCAAAACGCCAGGTGGTGTACGTGTCGGAGGTCAGCGCCGGATACAAACGCCCCTCGCCCAGCAGCCGAAGGGCGAGACGGGCAACGGCTGCCCACGCGAGGAGCGAGGGATGGACACCGGTCTCGGGCAGGTCGAGCAGGAGGGCGAGCGCGCCACCGGGATCGAGCGCCCACCCATCGACGGTGCGGGTGCGCACCCCGCCGCCGTGCGGCAGGACCAGCGGCAGCCGGACCCGCTCCACCGCCTCCGGCGCGGCGGCCTGGACGGGCACGCGGCGGGCGTCGGCGGCGGACCGGTAGAGCACCAGACGGCCGAGCCGGGCCGGCTGTCCCGGCTCGGCGGGGGCGAACACGGCCGCCCAGCCGCCGGCGACGAGGTGCTCGCGGGCCCAGTCGGTGGCAGCAGGATCGGCGAGTGGTGCGGCTTCGGCTCCGATCTCCCTCACGAGCAGGCTCACTTGACGCTCCCTGCCTTGAATGCGGCCTTCCGCAGCCGCTTGGCCAGGGCCTTGCCGACGGGCTTGACGGCATCGGCCCGCGCGCCGAGCACCTCGCTGGCGTGCGGGTGGCCAGCCTGCCACAGGTCGTCGGCGCGCTCGGTCAGCTGGTCGAAAGGACTTCACCGAAGCCGGACTCACCACGCGCACCGTCACCTCCTTCGCCCAACCCGTCACCCTCAGCCTCCGGGACTACTACGTCCGCATGGCCTCCCGACCCCAGTCGAAGTTCGCCCGGCTCGCCGATGCAGAGTTCCAACAGGACCTGCGCCGTCTGGCTGCTGACGCCCATGCCGAGCCGGTGAACCAGCCCACCGCCGTCACCGAGCGCTACGACATCGCCGTGCTCGCTGCCTCCTGATCAACTAGGGCGTGTTGTGAAAGTGCTGGTCACAGCGTCTCGTTGAGGACTGCGCCCAGCACGGTCGCTGCTGTGGCAGCAGATGGCTGGTCAGTGCACCAGCAGGTCGATCACGCCCGTCAGGTCCTCCTCGCCGCTGCCCTCGGCCAGCCGGCGGCGCATCAGCTCGAAATAGGGGCTGAGCAGTTCCGGGCTGACCCCCTGCTGCTCGGCGGTGCTCAGGAAGGTCGGCGTGCCGGCCACCTGCATGGCGAGATCGGAGACGACGCCCTTGGTGTAGTCACCGCTGCGCAGCCGGTCGGCGGTCTGGTGAACCGCCGGGGCCATCGCGACGAGCCAGTCGGCGAGCAGCGGGGCGAGCGCCGCGGGATCGATGTCCTCCTTGCGGATCAGGGCGAAGGCGTGCGCGGCCCCGGCGAACATCCCGTACATGGCGCTGAGCAGGGCCACGTCGTGCAGGGCCGCGAAGCCCGCGTCCTCGCCGACGTAGGTGGTGCCGACCGGAACGGCCAGCATCTCCCGGTGCCGCTCGAACAGCTCCCGTGAGCCGCTGTAGAAGACGTAACCACCGGCCTCCGGGACGCCGATCATCGGAGGGACGGCCATGATCCCGCCGTCCAGGTAGCGAGCGCCGCGCTTACGGGCCCACTCGGCGCGGGCGCGGGCCTGAACAGGGGTGCCGGTGGTCAGGTTGACCAGGTCCCGGCCGGCCAGGTCGGTGCCGGCCAGCACCTCCTCGACCGAGGCGTCGTCCAGCAGACAGACGACGACCAGGGTGTTCGCCGCGACCGCCTCGGCGGCACTGTCCGCGACCCTCGCCCCCTCGGCGGCGAGTGCCGCGGCGCGGGCCGGGGTGCGGTTCCAGACGGTGAGCGGGTGGCCGGCGGCAAGCCAGGTACGGGCCAGCGCGGTGCCCATCGCGCCGAGGCCCAGCTTCCATGCTTCGGTGATCGGTCCTCTCACCCTCGCGGCTTTCCCAGCTGTGGGCCCAGGGAGGAGGAGGGCCTGGACTCCTTCGGTCCCTCCGCGTTTCAGTCCCTTAGAAAAAGCGCAGGTCAGAGCGATTGATTCGGAGCTGAAGGGACCGAAGGGACCGAAAGTTCCTGTTCCGGCTGCGTGCGTGCGCGCGTATGCACGCGTACGCAGACCGACCTGTACATGTCCTGGTGCGCTGATAACTGGGAAGTTGAGTCCCTTCAGTCCCTCTCCTTGGTCACACAGGCGCTCTGACCTGCTGAAACGTGGCAGGGACCGAAAGGTGCCGAAGAGTCCCTCTGCCGCTGTCAGGCTTTCGGTCCCTCAGCCGCCTGCCGCAGCAGGTGGGTTTCCTCCTGCTACCGCTCACGGGCGGCACGAGGGACTGAAGGGACTGATTCTGGAATAAGCACTCATGCCTCCCCTGGCGGCGGGAAGCCGTGCGCTAGGCTCTGCCGCCTATAAGGGAAAGTCAGTCCCTTCAGTCCCTCAACCCGTGCGACACCCCTCCTGAGCAGGCAAAACGATCGGGACCGAACTGAGGGACCAAAGCCTGGCCACACCAGAGGAACGGACCGACAACAGTGCAGCGCCACGACGCCACCGCTTCATCCGAAGTCGCGCAGCCGCCGCGACCCGCGGATGTCGCCCGTTGGCTGGCAGGCCGTCAATGGCCGGTTCATCCGCTGGCACCGGGACGCAAGACTCCTGCCGCCAACTGCGAGCAGTGCCGCATCCGTTCCCACGCCCCCTCGAGGTGTCCCTGCCATGCCCGAGGACTGTGGTGCCACGGTTTCCACAGTGCGACCACGGACCTGGCCCGTATCGATGCCTGGTGGAGCAGGGAGCCCCGTGCAGGAGTCGGGGTGTCCTGCGGGCCGGCGCATCTCGTCGTCCTGGATGTCGACGCCCACGCGGCACAGATTCCCCACCGCGACCGATTGCTGCCCGGCATCCCGATCCCGAACCAGGTGAATCTCGACGGGCTTGCCTCGGGCTTCGACACACTGGCCCTCCTCGCTGCCTACCGGCAGCAGCAGGACCCGGCACAGGACGACACGACTCTGCGCGTACGCACGCCTTCCGGCGGGCTGCACATCTGGTACCTGAACCCCGAACCCCGGGTCCGCTACCGCTCGTCCACCGGGTCCAGCCCCAAAACCGCCCTGGCCTGGCAGGTCGACGTACGGGCCCATGGCGGGTACATCGTCGCTCCCGCCACCCGTACGTCCGCCGGCGGCTACACGCCTCTCGGGTCCGTACGGGAGCCGGCTCCCCTGCCCTCCTGGCTGGCTGCCGAACTGACGCGCACCGGGCATGTCATGCAGACGTCCCCGGTTCCCGGCCCGTCCCCGCACAGCCCCCGGCGGCACCCCCGGAGTGGCGTGGCGCAGGCGCTTTTGCAGCCGCTCATCGAGACCGTGCGTGAATGTGCCGCCCACGCCGAAGGAACGGGCTTCACCGAGAAGCTCAACCGAGCCGCCTACACAGCGGGAGGGCTTGTCGGAGCAGGCCACCTCAATCAGGCCGAAGCCCGCCAAGAGTTGGCAGAAGCCGCTCACTATGCTCGTCCCCGCCAGACACGCCGCAGTGAGACGATCATCGACGCAGCCCTTTCCGCGGGCGCCAGCCGCCCGTTCCACCCCCAAGGACTCGCATGAGTAGCGCCGAGAGCAGCCGCTTCGACGCGGCTGCCGCCGCTCAGCAGATGCTCGACCTCGAGGCCGCTGCCCCCGCCCGGGTCCCTCTCCAGCAGGCACAGGCACCTGCCGCGGCCGACACGCCCGTTCTGCTGCCGCCCATGCTCACCGACCGGGGCAACGCCAAGCTGTTCGCCCAGCTCTACAGCGACCGGTTCCGTCACGTCGAAGGCCTCGGCTGGTACTGCTGGGACCAGTTCAGGTGGAGGCGGGTGGGGGGCGAGAAGGCCGCGTTGTGGGCCGCGGGCGACATGGCCGAGCAGATGGCCGCCACCGACCCCCGCGGCATCTTCAGCGACCGAGAAATCGCCCAGCACCGTCGGCGTACCATGTCCACGAGCGGCATGAAGGCGCTGCTCCACCAGGCCAAGGCTGCGCCTGCCCTGACTCTCGACCCCGACGTCCTCGACGGCGACGCGTATGCGCTGTGCACTCCCGCCGGTGTCGTCGACCTGCGCGACGGTGGTCTGCGCAAGCCCGATCCGCTGCGCGATCTTCACTCCCGTGCCACCAACGTAGCTCCCCAGGCAATGCCGACCCCGCGTTGGCATGCCTTCCTGGACGACACCTTTGGCGGCGGCGCCAAAGGGCAGGAGATGATCGACTTCCTGCACCTGCTGCTCGGGTACTCCATCACGGGGGACGTCGGCGCACAGGTGCTGCCCTTCCTGTGGGGCAAGGGAGCCAACGGCAAGTCGGTTCTCCTGGACGTCATGATCCAGGTGATGGGCGACTACGCCGACGCGGCCCCGCCCGGCTTCCTGATGGACAAGGGCAACTTCGCCGAACATTCCACGGAACTGACCGAACTCCACGGCCGCCGCATCTTCGTCTGCAGCGAACTCAAGCCCAACGACAAGTTCGACGAAGCGCGGGTCAAGCTCCTGACCGGCGGCGACAAGATCAAAGCCCGCCGCATGCGGCAGGACTACTTCAGCTTCACCCCCACCCACAAGCTCTGGCTGCTCGGGAACCACCAGCCCGAAGTCGGCACCGGCGGCCACGCCTTCTGGCGCCGTATCCGCCTCATCCCCTTCGAACGCGTCGTCCCCGCCGAGCGGAAGATCGACAACCTGGCCGGCGAACTGGTCCGGGAAGAGGGCCCCGGCATCCTGCACTGGCTCATCCAGGGCGCCATCCGCTACCTCACCAGCCGGGACCCCCTCACCGGCCCTTCATCCGTCCGACTGGCCACTGCCGCGTACGAGACCACCGAGGACCACATCGGCCGCTTCCTCGGCGAGTGCTGCATGCGCCAGGGCCCGAGCACCGGTGACCTGCGCGTCGAACAGGGCCTGCTCTACGCCACCTACACCGGCTGGTGCAGCTCGGAGGGCATCCGGGCCGACACCGCCCGCGCCTTCGCCGGCCGCATCCGCCAGGAGATCGGCCTCGCGTCCCCCGCGGAGATGCTGAAGTCCAGCGGCAAGAAGTACTACCCGAACCTCGCCCTGCTCCCTGACGACATCGCCCGCCCCGACGCCACCTCAGACGGACGGCCATGACCGAAGGCCTCCTGCCCGGGACCTGGACGCCGTCCTACTATGGAAGCGTCCCGGACCCCCGCACCCCACTGCCCGCATCGAGCAGCTACACCTCCTGCCCGCACCGCCACCTCACCGACAAGGAGCTGCGTCCATGAGCTCGCTGCTGCACGAAGGCCAGCTCGCACATGAAGCGAACGTGGTGTGGCTGGAAGACCTCGACTACCTCGACTACGTCCGCCAGGCCCTCGACAAGAGCGCCCGCCGCAGCGGGAAACCCCGCTACGCCCGCGACGGACGCATGGTCGGCTACGCCGAGCTCGACAAGGACGCCGAGGCCAACCCCGACAGTGGCCTCTTCCAGCGCCGCACCTTCTTCCTGCTCCCGCACGACCGGCCGAACGAGCCAGAGGGCCTCTACAAGGAGGGAGCCCCGGGAGAGGCGGTCGACCCCCGGACCATCGAACCGCGGAGGGTGGGAGAAAAGACGCCCCGCTCCCAAGGGAAGCGCAGAAGCCAGACAGTGCCCTCCTGACGGCCCGGCCCTCCCGTGCCCACGCTGGCCCGTGAGCCAGCGGAAGCCGTACCCCAGCGACCTGCCCGACGCCCGATGGGCCCTGATCGAGCCGACCTTGACGGCCTGGAGAAAAGCCCGGCTTGATCGCAGACCCACCGGTCGGCCAAAGTCGACCTCCGCGACGTGTCCTCGCCCTGCGCCCCCGACGCCCGCTGGTCGGCCAAGGGGGACGACCTGTTACGTCACGCTGCGCATCAGAAGTCCTCCTCGGCAACGGTTTCGACGGTACGACCGCCGGATGCCGCAGGCCTCATCACGGCTCGCGGGATTCCCCGGGTCGAGTCACCTCACGAGATCATTTCGTTGAGGAAACCTCAGTGGGGCAATCTCTCCACGGACTCCATGCTCAAGAACATCGTTGCGGCCGACACCCTCTGCACCCTGCGCTTTGTGGAGGAGATCTCCGCCCGGCTCGGGGGGCGTGGGAGCCGCATGAGGTGACGCCCGCCCCCCGGTCCTGTCGACACCGTCGTCTCGCGCCAACCGCACACCCCATGTGTAACAGGGTGTGGAGATGTCCACGGACGCCGTGGGCAAGATCAACAGGAAGCTGGTCAAGCACCGCATCCTGATCGCGCGAGGGCGTATCGGCCATTACAACTTCTACCGAATCAGCCCCTGTAGTGCGTTCCACGGGACGGGACTGGAGCAGCGTGAAGCAGTGAAGACGTGCAACCCGTCAGACACCCCCGGTTTCGATGAGAAGACTCCTGCACGATGGGAGGCTCAGTGACCAGCGGCGACAAGCAGAAGAACCTCAAGCTGCTCGACGTCACGGCCGGTATGACCGCCAACCAGCGTCTCGTCGTCATGCTGTACGCCTTGCACCCGGCCGAACGGTCCGGTGCCGTTCTTGAGGTCATGCTCGCTCGGTGCGCTGCTCTCACGGGCGAGTCGATCGATGACATCGCGGAGGTGGTCGATGCCGTCAGGGGAATCGGGGCAGTAGATCCGCCGCTTCTGTGCTTCGCCTCCAGCCACAGTCCGCTGCCGATCGTGCCGGAACCTGGTCCGATTTCGAGGTCCCGTACGGGCGTCGAAGTCGAAGAGGTGGCCGTCGTGGTGATCGGTCACGGACGGCCCTCGAGATGCAGCGGGTGCCGAGAACCCGCGTCCATGCCACTGCGGATGATCTGAGCCGCCCGCCGTTGCTGCCCCGGTCGGGCCAGTTCGGCGGTCTGCAGAAGGGTCTCGTGGGCCACCTCGTAGGAGATGTGTCCGCCGGCGACCAGACCGCCGGCGGTGAAGGCCGCCCGATTGAGCTTGTCGGTGAAGCCGGCGCCTTCGGCGACCGCCCCGCAGGCGGCGACATCCGTGAGGACACCCGTGAGGACACGGCCGGCCCGATCTCGGCCGCCACCTGCTTCGATGACGGCCTGCCGGGCCCGGGAAGGGCCGGGGCGTGGGGCAGGGGGCCGGGCAGCAGGAGCGTGGCCCGTGCGCTCGAGGTCGGCGGCCAGCCATGCGGGCAGGGGCGCCGGTCGGCGGACCGTGCCGATCGCGGTGTACGTACCCGCGGGCGTGGTGGTTCCGGGTGCGATGATGTAACCGCCGTGGGCGCGGACGTCGACCTGCCAGGCCAGGGCGCGGCCGCCGGTTGAGCCGGTGGAGCACTGCCAACAGCGGCTGTCGGTCGCCCGGTACCAGACGTGCATGCCCCCGGAGGGGGTTCTCACCCGCAAGGTCGTGGCGTCCTGTGCGGGGGTGGGTTGGCCTGCCAGGGCAGCCAGAATGGCGAGCGTGTGAAACCCGGTGGTGACGCCGGCCAGGTCCACGTGCTCGCTGATGCCTATGCCGGGCAGCAGGCGGTCGCGTGGGGGCAGATGTCTGTCTTGGTGGGCGTCGATGTCAATGACGACGAGGTTGGCCGGCCCGCAGGCAACGCCGACACCGAAGTGGGGGTTGATGGCCCACCACTGGCTGATGAGTTCCGTGTCGAGAGTCGCTGCCCTGAAGCTGTGGCACCAGCGACCGGCCGCGCGACAGGCGCAGCCGTCGACCGTGTGGCCGGGCCTGCGGCAGGCGTCGCAGTTGGCTGCGGGTGTCTTGCGGCCCGGGGTGAGAGGGAGGACGGGCCAGCCCTGCCGGGCACACCACTGGGCAGTGACCGAAGGCGCAGCGACTGAGGGGGCAGGGGCCATGGGTCCTGAGTCTCTGCGAGAAAACCGCAGCTCAGCAGGCATCTGGTTCCCCTTACAGCGACCGAAGCGACTGATTGACGGGCACAGACTAGCCGAGGCTTCCGGGGAGAGGGTGAACGCCCGGAGAACTGCATCTCGCACCTGTTCCGAGGACGGAGTCCAGCTACTGAAAAACGGGGGGAAGCGACCTTTCGTTTTTGGTAGCTGTCCCGGCAGCTGGAAGAAACCGCAGGTCAGGCGGCACATCGGAGGAGAACAGCGACTGAAGCGACTGAAGCTGCCTATATGTGACGCACATGCACATGCAGGAGGACTTCATATACCCGGACTCCGAGTCGTTTCAGTCGCTGCGCAAGGGTGACACCCCCTCTGAACTTGGCTTTTCCCTGTCGGGGAGGCAGTGACCGGAGGTCGCTCCAGTCACTGCTGCTTCAGTCGCTGCATCGAGGAGGAGGGACCGAAGCGGCTGACCGATGAGAGCCGGCCCGGGCACCGGTCAGCCGCTGACCGATCTTGGGGAGCCCCGGGCGCCGGGCGCCTCCGCTCCGGGCGCTCTCCCGCCGGTGGTCATTGACGCAATGGTTGACGGAAGTTCACGTTGCCTCAGCTTTCACGACATGAAAACTCGCCGAGCGGGTCGATGTGATGGGGGAGATCCTCTTGGAGGCCGCCCCGGGCGTCCGCTGGAGGATCGCTGGAATGCCGCTCGAGTGGCTGTGGTGGTCGGGTTCGGTGGGAGGTACAACTGTGCGAACGGGATGGGGTGCAGGCATGAGGAACCCGTGAGGCGCTTGAGCCCTCCTCGAACCCCTTGGATGTTGACAGCAGCTACAGGGGCAGCGACTGAAGCGACGCAAGATCGGAGTACGCCGAGAAGCCGGGCGTGCGCGCATGCACGTCACATGCGCAGGACATCTGAGTCGCTCGGGTCGCTGGAAAGGCTGGGGAAGTTTTCAGGTGGTTCGTGCCACTGGAGCGACGAACGACGGGATCTGCTGCGCTGTCCAACAAGCCGAACGGTTTTTCCGTAGGACCCTGCACTGCATGATCGATCTTCGATAACGTGTGTGCATTGATGAGTCGCTTCGGTCGCTGGTGAGGGATACGCATGACCGATGAGCTGCAGTTTTGGTGCGGCGACTCAGGACAGCCGGAGTGTGGTCCGCTCGTCGGCAGAGGGCTTTCAGCCCCAGATCGGTGGCATTCAGACCTGGAACGGTCGGTTCACCGGCTTGTGCCGCAGTGCAAGCCCGCTCGTCTGTCGGTCCTAAGGGGGTATGTATGAGCATCGATCCCGGCAACGGGCTCTTCGACGCCCACGCCGTGGCTGCCCAGATTGTTGCCCACGCCACTGCCGTACCCGTGCAGAGCCGGGGGACTCCCCCGCCTGCCGAACATGTCACCGCAGCCGGCCTGCTACCCGACACCCTCAGTGATCGCGGCAACGCCAAACTGTTCGTCCAGCTTTATGCCGGCGACTACCGGCACGTCCCCGGCCTGGGCTGGTTCCGATGGGACGCCACCCGCTGGCAGATCGACGAGAACGACACCATCATGTGGGCCGCCGGGGACCTCGCCGAGAACCTCGCCACCAGCGATCCCCGTGGCATCTACACAGCCCAATCCCTCCAGCAGCACCGCCGCCGCGCTCTGAGCACCGCCGGTATGAACGCCATGCTGGTGCAGGCCAAATCGGCCCCCGGCATGGTCCTCAATCCTGCCCTGCTGGACGCTGATCCCTACGTCCTGTGCACTCCGGCGGGCATCGTCGACCTGCGCAGCGGCCTGATCCGGTCCCCCGCCCCGGACCGGGACTTCCACTCCCGTTCCACGACCGTCAGTCCCCAGGAGATGCCCACGCCGCGCTGGCACCGGTTCCTCGCCGACACCTTCGGTGAGTCCGTCGAGGGCGCGGAGATGATCGACTTTCTCCATGTGCTGCTGGGCTACTCGATCACCGGGGACGTCGGCGGTCAGGTCCTGCCGTTCCTCTTTGGTTCTGGCAAGAACGGCAAGTCCGTCCTGCTCGACGTGATCATGAAGCTTCTGGGGGACTACGCCGACGCTGCCCCGCCCGGCTTTCTGATGGCTCGTCCCTACGAAGGACATCCCACGGATCTGGCCGAACTGCACGGCCGACGCGTGATCGTCTGCTCCGAGGTCAAACCCGGAGACAAGTTCGACGAGGCTCGGGTCAAGCTCCTGACGGGCGGTGACCGCATCAAGGCCCGCCGTATGCGGCAGGACTTCTTCTCGTTCGAACCCACGCACAAGCTGTGGCTTCTGGGCAACCACCGCCCCGAGGTCGGTACCGGCGGCTTCGCCTTCTGGCGGCGCATGCGGCTCATCCCGTTCGAGCGGGTCGTCTCCGACGACCGCAAGATCGACAACCTCGCCGACCTCCTCGTCACCGAGGAGGGCCCGGGAATCCTCAAGTGGCTTGTCGAGGGGGCCCGCCGCTACCTCGCCAGTGAGAAGAACCTCATCGGTCCCGAGCGGGTCCGCATCGCCACCACCGCCTACGCGGAGACCGAGGACCACACAGGCCGTTTCTTCGAGGAATGCTGCATCCTCAACCCGGACCACCGCGCAGAACAAGCCAGTCTCTACACCGCCTACCGGGCCTGGTGCCAGAATGAAGGCGTACCTGCCATCTCCTCTCGTGCCTTCGCGGCACGAGCCCGAGAGCTGGTCGGTCTGGCTTCGCCCAAAGAGATGATCCTGTCAAACTCCCGCAAGTACTATCCAGGCATCGGCATTGCGGTGCTCGCGGACGAGGAGACCACATGAGCTCCCTCATCACCGACGACGAGATCCGTGACGAGAACGAGCTCGTCTGGCTCGAGGACATCGAGGACCTCGACTATGTCCGACAGAGCTTGGACCGCCTCCCCACACGCTGCGGGAAGCCCGCCTACCATCGCGACGGCCGCATGATCGGCTACGCCCAGCTGGGCCTTCGGGCCAAGGCATCCCGTTCCTCCGGCACCTTCCGCCGTCGCGTCTTCTGGCTGCTGCCCCACGACCGTGATACCGACCCCGGGGGCCTGTACGCGACCGGGGCCCCCGCCGAGGCAATCGACCCCCGCACGCTCGCCCCCGGTGTCAAGGGGCACATGACCGAGCGGTCCAAGGGGGACCCCGCTCGGCGGATCATCACGACGTGATGATCCGCCGAGCCTGGTGACACTGAACCGCGTTGCGGAAAGGGGAGTAGGCTGCCGTGGCAGTGGCGCTTCTCCTCCGGCCAGGTTTCCGCCATTTCGCAGGAGGCCGTCTCTCCGTTCTGCCACGGCGGGCAAGACCGAGACTGCACGCCCGGACCGTGCAGTGTCTGGTCCGGTGCGGTCATCTCGGCGGGATCCTGACCGCCGGTAACCCTGGGGCGGCAGCCGTGGGGACAGCCCCTTTCACTTTGCGGGGATGCCCGGGCCGGTCGTTTCGGCTCCCGTCACCGAGCCGGAGCCGGTTCTCAAGTGCCCGCAGGACCAACGGGAACGGCTCTTCGAGCGGCGGGCCCGGGCCGCCGGAGCGCGGATCCTGCGGGGACACAGGGTGATCGAGGTGCGGCTGGAGCCGGACGGCGTCCACGTCATGGTGGAAGGCCCGCGCGGGCGGGCGGATGGTGCGGCCGACTGTCTGGTGAGGGCGGCGCGGCACGATGCGGAAGCAGGCGGACGTCGCCTCCCAGACGTTTCCGGCGACCGTGTCCGCGATGGCCGGCGACGTCCGGCTCGTCGAGCCGGATACCCTGCGACCGGGATGGCACCTCACCCCGCGCGAGCGGAACGTCAGTGTGTGAGGGTCGAGGTCAAGCGGCAAACCCGATCGACATGGTGGCGGTACGTCAGGTGGTCGCTTTCCGCGCATGGGCGAAGAACCATTTGGAGGCCTTCGTCCCAGCCGTGGACGGGCTGGGACGAAGGCGCCGAGCCCGGTTCCGTTTTGTGGTCATGGTTCGTTCTGAGGCGCGCCGGTCTGAACGTGCGTGACGTTCCCTCAGGACTTAAAGATGCATATCATCGGTTCAATCTCTCCAGGGGCGAACCGGTCCGGCTGCAGGAAACGGGCGAGCGCCCTGCCGTGTGCTTCGGACCCGCCCCTGACGTGGTTCTTCCGGGGGTTCGGCCGCCGCCGGCGTGAGGTCCCCGCCCTGACCGTGCTGTGGACGCCGCGGACTGCACCGAATCTCGAGCGACTCCTGAGTGGCTCTTTAGCGGCTTGGTCGACTGTGTCCCTCAAGCCCAGGGAAAGAGGAGGGAATCGACTGGACGGAGAGCCAAGAGGCAGTGCTCCGGGCGGACCGATGATGAGGAAGTGACCGCGGTCACCACGGTGCCGCTCACACTGTGCTGGGAGGCCGGTCGGATGGTGCGCGAGGAGCTGCCGACAACCGGCTTCCGGTGATGGATGCAACCGGGCGTCTGTCCGGCGCCCGGCAGTCGGTAGTGACAGGGGCCGGAAGAGCCCCTCGGCCTTTATTTGAATCCCATTCCAAACCGCATCTGCGGTTTTTTGTTTTCCTCTCCGTATGGCCCCGGGGCGGGGCCTCCTCGGCCTTGTCCCAAGAAGGGACTGGCATGGTTATGGCAACTGCCCCGACGCCGGCCGAGTCGTGGCCGGCCGACGCGCGCGGACGCGTGGCCGAACTGCACGAGATTCGCGCGCAGGCGCTGGCCGGCCCGAGCGAGAAGGCGACCCGGGCGCAGCACG
>NZ_JBFAKH010000057.1:0-53258 GCF_040655635.1 Streptomyces sp. NPDC050388 | reverse complement strand
CGGCAGCAGCGGCTCGATCACCGCCCACAGCTCGTCGCTGACCTCCCACGGCTTCCGCCGCGCCATCGTCACCCCCACACAGCACGAGATCACCTGCATCTCCACCGTGCCACAGGAAGATCATTCTGCAAGGACCCCTGAGGCCGATCTCCATGTCCTCGACGCCCTTGAGCTCGAAGTCCTCGCAGAATCCGCCGATCTCCTCAAAGGAGGAACGCGGGACACTCACATTGTGGGTCCAGAAGAACGCCCAGTCGTTGTCCGAGGGCTTGTGCAGGAGTTCGACGAGCGGGTCGTGCAGCCTCGGCTCTTCGTGGGCTCTCCGGAAGGTCTCTTCGGGCTCTTCCATCTCCCATGCGTCACCGAGCAGGAGTGACCACGCGGACGGGGTGAGTTCCCGTCCGTGGGTGAATCAGCACACGGCCACCGGACGTTCCCGCTGTGCCTCCAGGTGCTTCTCCAGGAGCGCCGGATGAGCCATGCAGTCGACATCGAGGAACACCAACAGGTCCCCCTTGGCCTGTCTGGCCCCGACATTGCGAGCAACCGACACCCCGCGGCCGGGGGAGTTCCTGATGAGAGTCAGGTTCTCCATCTCATCGATGACCTCCCACGACTTCGCGAAGACATCGGAAGGTGAGCCGTCGTCGACCACAATCACTTCGAATCGTCGCACCGGAAGGGTCTGGCGCGTAAGGCTGACGAGCTTCCTGCGGAGTTCCTCTGGACGGTCGTATGCGGGAATGATGACTGAGACATCCGGCGCGTTCATCGAGACCTCTCCGAATTTCATCGGGCAATATAGGATTTTGATGTATTACCGGAGTGACAGCTGTGGAGTCGGGCATGAGGGGTGCCCGGCCGAGGTTTCCCCGGACATCAGGGCACCGCATTGCCCGGGTTCCTCGGCCCGGGGGACCTCCGGGTGCGGACGACAACTTCCTTGTGGGTCTTCCTGGTTCTCACGGCCCCGTACGGGACCGGTCGCGCACCGCTGGCAGGGACGGACGTCCAACGCGGTGGTGACGCGCACCGCCGCCACCGCGCCCGGACAGCTTGAGGCGTTGCACGGCACCCGGCCGAGGTCGCGACGGGGCCCAGGTGTCTGACAGGTGGTCGATCAAGTGGCCTCGATACTCCTGGATCACGGTTTCGTTGGCAAGCGAAAACTGGCCAACTGGATCTACGCCAGTACCTGTTGGTATGTCTCGCGGACGGCGTCGTCCGGGTGTTTCTTCGGCAACGCCCGACCGCGGGGCCGCCCGCGACGTGCCGGGGCAGTGGTGGGACGTGGACCGCTGCACCACCCCTTGAAGCCGTCCGGGAGCCGGGGTCCACCTGTCCGGGCGAGGACGCGCCGTGCGTTCCGTGGTGCCGGTGCCGAACGGCGTGATCGTTACGGCCGATGCTCCCCGCATGCCGCCGCATGGGCCAGGCGGTGAGCGGTCGACCTGGCCCCGGCGAAGTGAAATCTTCCGGGGCCGGACATTCCCGGAGGCGGTCGGCGGTGGCCGTTCCGTGCAGCACTTGACCCGGTATCAGGGTACATACCTGGATCAGATCGGAACCAGCGCCCCACTTGTCGGCACACGCACTCAAAACCTGCCGCCCTTTTATGGCAGCGGCCGTCCCAGGAGGTGGGTTGATCAACAACCGCCCTGTGATCGTTGACAGTCCGGCGCGGTATGTAGCAACATCACGACGCCGAACGAAAGCAAAGTTCATCTGCCTTGTACGGCAGTCGGCGACGTGTCGCCAGCTGAGGCAGGACGTATCAACCGGGGGATCGGTCAACGCCTCAAAGAGACCCACTGCCTGTGCACCGGAGTGCATTTCTGAATCGCATTGAAGTGATTGTGGACGTGATCTTAACTATATCCAACAAGGAGATATGTTGAGTTCTGTGGAAGATGTCGAGGATATTTCGGGCGATGTCTTAGTCTACGTCGCGGAGTGCCAGCGGTCATTGGAACAGGCCCCTGTGGTGAGCGTGCCGATCGCGGCACTTGTCACCGATAGTTCCCCGCGTGTCGCTGGAGAGGACAGCGATCACGTGAAACTTCTCTCCGAGAGCGAGCAGGAATTCCCGCCGATCAAGGTCCATCGAAGGACGATGCGGGTGATCGACGGAGTGCACCGCCTGAGAGCCGCCCAATTGCGCGGCCAGACCGACATCGCGGTCAGGTTCTTCGACGGTGACCGGGAGGACGCCTTTGTGCTGTCCGTCGCGGCCAACACGAAGCACGGCCTGCCGCTGTCCAGGGCGGACCGGCTGGCCGCCGCCGTCCGCATCCTCGGCTTCCATCCCGAGTGGTCCGACCGCGCGATCGCCCTGGTGTCCGGACTGTCCCCGAGGAAGGTGGCCGACATCCGCCGCAACCACGCGGGCGTGGCCGACGTCACCAAGGTCCGGGTGGGCATCGACGGCCGCGCGCGGCCGGTGAACCGCGTTCAGGGACGCGAACTCGCGGGCGAACTCATCAGGGCCAATCCCGACGCGTCCTTGCGCCAGATCGCCAGGGCGGCGGGCATCTCGCCGGCGACAGTGGCCGATGTCCGGGACCGTCTACGGAAGGGACACGACCCGGTCCCGATGAAGCTGCGGAAGGAGACCAGGCGTCAGGACCCACCGAGCGGACGGCCTTCTGGAGAGGTGGTACTCCAGGGCCGGCGGCGGCCACCGGCGGACCTGATCCCCGTCTTCGAAGCACTGTGCAAGGACCCGTCACTGCGCTTCAGCGAAGCGGGCCGCATCGTCCTGAGGCTGTTCGACTCGTGTGCGGTGGCCACCAAACAACAGAACCGGATCCTGGACAGCCTCCCGACGCACTGCCGTGAGCGGGTCGCGGAACTCCTGCTGAGTTACGCCGAGATATGGCAGGGCATCGCGGTGGAGCTGAGCGACGGCCGCAGCGTCGTGTCACGCCAGGTGATATGAGCAAACAGAGGACACCTATGCGTGTGGACCTGCTGACCCGCGAGTACCCGCCCCATGTGTACGGGGGCGCGGGCGTCCATGTGGGTGCGTTGACGGACCGTTTGCGGGACCTGGTCGACCTGCGTGTTCACTGCTTCGGCCCGGATGCTGGCCGCTCCCGCGTGCTGGCGCACGGGGTGCCGGACGTTCTCGGCTCGGCTAATCCCTCCCTTCAGGCACTCGCGATCAACGCGTCGATGTCGCACGCGGTCGCGGGCGCGGCCGTGGTCCACAGCCACACCTGGTACACCAACTTCGCCGGTCGGCTGGCCCAGCAGCTGTACGGCATCCCGCATGTGATCACCGCGCACAGCCTGGAACCGCTGCGGCCCTGGAAGGCCCAGCAACTGGACGGCGGCTACGAGGTCTCCTGCTTCATGGAGCGGGAGGCGATGGCCCGGGCCGACCAGGTCATCGCCGTGTCCCATGCCGTGGCCCGGGACGTCACGGAGGTGTACCCCGAGGTGGACCCCGCGCGCGTCGTCGTGGTCCACAACGGCATCGACGCCGAGCAGTACGCACCCGACCTCGGCACCGAGGCCCTGGAGGCGGAGGGGATCGCCGTCGACCGCCCCACCGTGGTCTGTGTGGGACGTATCAGCCCGCAGAAGGGCCTGCTGCACCTGCTGCGGGCGGTTCCCTTCTTCGTGCCGGGAAGCCAGCTGGTGGTGGTCGCCCAGTCCGCCGACACCGCCGCCCACCGGGCGGAGTTCGCTAAGGCGGTGGCGGCGGCGCGGGACGGTGCGGTGGACGTCCGTTGGGTGAGCGGAGCCTTCTCACGGCGGGCCCTGATCCAGCTTCTCAGCCACGCCCGGGCCTTCGTCAGCCCCTCGCTGTACGAGCCGCTGGGCATCGTGATCCTGGAGGCCATGGCGTGCGGAACCGCGGTGGTCGCCACCGCGACCGGGGGCAGCCCCGAGGCCGTCGTGGACGGCGAGACCGGTCATCTGGTGCCGTTGCAGCCCACGATGACGGACCAGGCCGAGGAGGAGGCGTCCTCCGTACTGGCCAAGGAGCTTGCCGTTCGGGTGAACGAACTGCTCACGGATGCCGCGAGCGCGGAACGGATGGGCCGGGCCGGCCGGGAGCGTGTGCTGTCCCACTTCTCCTGGGATCGTGCGGCACGCCAGGTCGCCGAGGTCTACCGGACCCTCGTGTGACGGCCTGACGCGCGGTCCGGCCGGGCGGCAGGCGTGATCGAGCGCAGCATGCAGGGGCGAGGGGGTCTTGATGTCATTGACTGCTGTGACGACCGGTCTGCGCAGCACCGAGCGGCGGGCCCGGGACAAGCGCGTACAGAGCTCCGCCGGGGTGCGGACCGTCCGGGCCGGGGCCCTTCAACCGGCGCCGCCCCCGGGCAGGCCGGTGGGACGGAACTTCGCGGAGGCGGACCCGCCAGGTCCCGGGCTGCCAGCCCATTGGCACGTCGGAGGTGACGGTGACATGGCGCATGTTCCGTATGCCGTCACGAACCACAGGATCACGGTGCCCGATGCCGGGGCTTGACGCTCTCGCGGCCCCGGCGGGTGGCCACGGCCCCGTCGCCAAAGTGGCGGTCGTCGGCGCGGGCTGGTACGGCTGCCACATCTCCGAGGAACTGCAGGCCGACGGCCACGACGTGCATCTCTTCGAAGCGCTGCCCGAGATCTTCGGAGGCGCGTCCGGGCACACGCAGAACCGCCTGCACCTGGGGTTCCACTACGCCCGCTCCGCCGTGACCCGCCGGCAGGCGAGCCAGGGATACAGGAGGTTCAAGCAGGTCTATCCGGCACTCAGCCGACCCGTGACCGACAACGTCTACGCCGTCCCCCGCGACGACTCCCTGCTCGACGGGGAGACCTACCAGCAGGTGATGCAGGCGTCACGGCTGCCGTTCGAGAAGGTCGACTCCACCGCCTACGGTCTGGAACCGTCGACCACCGCGTTCCGGGTCCCCGAGGAACTGCTGCTGACGGACAGGGCCAAGGCCCACTTCGGTGAATCGCTGCGGCCACAGCTACGCCTCGACACCCCCGTCGAATCGTTCGAGGAGACCGACGGCGGGGTCCTGGTCAACGGCGAGCTGTTCGACGCCCTGATCGACTGCACCTGGGGAGCCTGGGCAGCGGGCGGCAAAGGGGTGTGGTCGGACCTGTACTTCGAGCCGTGCGTGACCCTCGTCTACGAGTCGGAGCGCCGCGACTTCGGGCTGACGCTGGTGGACGGGCCGTTCTTTTCAGTTTATCCCTTCCGGAACGGCCTCCACACGCTCACGTCGGTCACCCATACTCCCCTGGCCAGATGCCGCTCCCATGAAGAGGCCCGGCAGTGCATCGCCCGGCAGAGCGCCGATACCCTCGACCGCACACGCCGAGCCATGGAGACGGAAGTGGTCCGGTACTGGACCCCTTTCCGGGAAAGCTTCCGGCATGTCAACGCCTTCTTCTCGGTGAAGGCCAAGATGCGCTCCGAGAGCGACGCACGCGTGGTGTCGGTCCGCCGCTCGGGCCGTCGGATATCGGTGTTCGCCGGGAAGGTGAACACCATCTTCCTCGCCGCCGAGGCGGTCAGGCGCGAGCTGCACGCCGTGGTGGGGAAGGACCTGTGGGTCTCCCTGTGACCGGTGCCGCCGCGGCCCTGTGACCCTGCCGCTCTCCTCACCCGCCGGCCCCCGGCAGTCGGCCCGCCGTCACGGTTCCCGTCCCGAGGGCGACCAGCACGGCTCCCGTCGGACGACTCGTCCCGCCGGGACCGAGGTGTGCCGACGGTCGGGCCCGCGGCGGCGACCGCGGATGTCCGCGACAGCAGCCAACCAGTACGACCGCGCCCCCGCGCGCCGCAGGCACGGCGACCCGTGGCGCGAGGGGGGCGGCGAAAGCCGCAGCGTCCTCAGGATCCGGTCATGTCGTACCTTCTGAGTCCCGCCCGCCAGATCAGGCACGCGACGGCCAGCGCGCCCAGTGACGTCGCCGGTATCCAGAGCAGATGGGCACGATCGCCGAACAGGAGGAAGGTGGCGGGAAAGTAGGACGTGACCGCGAACGGAAGCACCCAGGTCAGGATCCAGCGGACCGTCGGCCGGTAGAGGTCGAGCGGGAAGCTGGCGAACTCCGACAGCTCGTTGGCCGCGTGCATCACCGGATAGCTCGTGGTGGTCCAGAAGGCCAGGGAGGCGAACGCCAGCTTGACGGCGAAGTACACCACGGCGCCGAGGAGCACCAGGACCGGAGTGAGTGCGACGGCCACGACCGGCGGCACGCCCAAGGTGAGGTGTCCGGTCGCATAGGCCAGGAGAGCCACGCCGGTGATCAGGTCGCCCAGCGCGTCCGGCCAGAAGAACCGGTCGGAGATCAGCAGGAACAAAGGCCGCACCGGGCGGATCAGATAACGGTAGAACTCGCCGGTCCGGACGTACTGTCCGCTGAGCATCCACAGGTTGTCGGTGAAGAGCCGGTCCAGCCCGCGGGGAAGCAGTGCGAACCCGAGAAGGAACAGAGCGTGGTAGTAGCCCCAGCCGTAGACGCTCGGGACCAGTGCGAAGACGACGTGGACCAGGATGATCTGTGCGCCGACGCGGATGATGAACCCGAAGGCGCCGAGCAGGAAGTCCACGCGGTATTCCGCGAGCCGGTGGAGGCTGACGCCGCAGAGGAACAGGGTCAGTTTGAGCTCTCTCATCCGCCGAGCACCTCGATCTTCCGCATCGCGCCACGCCACAGCACCGTGCATAGGGCGAGAAGGCCGGCCGACCAGGCGCACTGGCCAAGGATGACCAGAGCGGCCTCGGACAGACCGTCGTAGCGCCCCAGCAGCAACTGGACCGGCGAGTTGATCATGCTTTTGAAGGGCAGCACCATGGAGATGTCGGCCAGGAGCGGGGGCATCAGGTCGATGGGGACAAGGCTCCCGGAGAAAATGCCCACGAGGGCGGTGACGACGACTCGCACACCCCAGATGTTGGTGGTGACCAGCGATGCCACTCCGGTGAGAAAGCTGATCTCGAAGCCGATGATCACCGAGGGTATCGTCGCCAGCAGGAAGAGGCAGAGGCCCAGGGCGGACGGAATCTCGATCTCGAAGAGCAGGCCGAATGTCAGGACGAGTGGCAGGCCGATCAGCAGAGCGTTGACGAGGACCACCGGCAGGCTGACCATGAATCTGACGAGGGGATAGCTGACCGGTCGCACGAGGGAGATCGAGATGCTTCCGCGGAGGACGTCACTGCTGATCTCCGAGTCCGCCTGGTTCATGTTGACGACGTTCAGCAGCTGTGCCGCCAGCAGATACGTGGTGATTTCCTGCGGCCCGAAGCCGGCGATCTCGTCGCCCGGTGTCTGCACGATCACCGCGCGCCAGAGGAAGACGACCAGCGCGGTGGACACCAGGGATGTGGCGAGGTTCGCCAGCATGAGGGACCGGTACTCCAGTACCGTCTGCAGGCTGGCCGAGGAGAAGCAGAAATAGCGCCTCATGCGGTCTTCCCGGTCCCGTATATCTCCCGCACCACGCTTCCGAGCTCGGGCTCGGGTGCGTAGAAGTCGGTGATGTCAAAGCGCTCCAGGAGGCAGCTGAGCACCTCTTTCGAGGTGAGGTGATCGATCGGGTAGTCGACCCGTATCCGATGGCCGCCGGCCGCGGTCGCGATGGCCTTGGGCAGCGCCTCCTCGATGGCGGCCACGGCGGCCGCTAGGTCCTGCCGGCCGCACTCGAAGGAGATCGACCGGTACGCCGCGGTGGAAATCAGCTCTTGAAGGGTTCCCTGGTGGATGACCTTTCCTCGGTCGACCACAAGGACCTGGTCGCAGATGGACGTGATGTCGCCGATGTCATGGCTGGTCAGCAGCACGGTGGTGCCGAGCTCTCGGTTGAAATGATTGATCAGTTCCCGCACCGCGTCCTTGAGGATGACATCGAGGCCGATGGTCGGCTCGTCCCAGAACACGACCTTGGGGTCGTGCAGAAGGCTGGCGGCGATCTCGGCCCGCATCCTCTGCCCGAGACTCAGCTTCCTCACCTGCGTGCTGGCCAGCGCGTCGATGTCGAGATACTCCTGGAACAGGCGCAGATTCCGGCGGTAGACCTTCTCGGGGATGTCGTAGATGCGTTGCAGGATACGGAAGGAGTCGGGAACGGAGAGGTCCCACCACAGTTGGGTCCGCTGACCGAAGACCACCCCGATCGACTGCGCGTTGGCCCGCCGGTTGAGATACGGTTCAATTCCGTTCACCAGGCAACGTCCGGAGGTGGGGGTGGTGATCCCGGCCAGCATCTTGATGGTCGTGGATTTTCCGGCCCCGTTGGCCCCGAGGTAGGCCATCTTGGCGCCGGCCTCCACGGTGAACGAGATGTTGTCGACGGCTCGGTGCGTCTCGTACTTCCTGCTGAACAGTGTGCCCAGGCTTCCGCGAAGCCCGGGACGACGCTCGTACTTGCGGAACTCTTTGGTCAGTGCCTCTGCGCGGATCAACTGATGACTCCCGAATGTAGACGTCTCCGTCGCATCCCTGGCGCTTGCTCGGGACCGGAGGATTCAACGCGAGATCGTGAGGAGCTCCCGCACGGCCAGTTCCTCCACGTCGTCGAGGAACTGTGCGCAGTCCTCGCCGGACAGCACGGTCGTATCCGTGCGCAGCGACGTCAGGACGGCACGCGACGTGTTCTGGGCCCTCAGGAAGAACCTCCGCCCGGTGCGGTCCTGAGCGGTGCCCGGCATCTTGAGTTTCCGCGTCCGGGAACGAAGAGCTTCGACGAACCCGGCGTCGGCCGGGCTCGGGGACGGAGGCAGTCCTGTGTGGGGTTCCAGCATCACGATGGCGTTGCAGGAGAGATCGACGCTCTGTCCTCGCTCCCGCACGACCTCCTGGACAGCTGCCTCGACCAGCCGTGGATCCCATTTCGCGGCGGAGTAGGCCGACAAGGAGGCCCGCCAGGTCCGGCGGACCACTGCCTGGAAGTCCGCCCCCGCCAGATCGACCGTCAGGGGTGCGTCCTGGTACAGCGGCCCGGTGGCCGCTCTCTTGCTCGGACTGAAACGGTTGTGACACCCCAGTAGGAGAAGCACCCTCGGCTCTCCGGTCAGTCTCCCCAGGCACACGGAGGCAAGAGCCAGGAATATGACGGTCGGACTGGCCTTCAGATGGCGTGACAGGTCGCGGATCGCGACGGCCAGGGCTTCGGACTCGACGTAGCTCTCCTGGAACCGCGGCGACTCGGGAACGGGCGCACGTCCGGAGAACATGTCAGCTGGAGCGTTGAGCAGTTGCTTCTTCCAGTAGGTGAGCGACCGCTCGGAAACAGCCCGCCCCTCAGGGCCCCGCTGGCATTCGGACTGGTCCAGGGGATGGATTCTCGCCGCGACGGTCCGCTCCTCGCCGGGAGCCGCCAGCAACTGCTTAATCTCGGCCAGGAGATTCCGCAGGTCCCAGCCGTCTGTCGCCAGGTGAAAAATCACGATGACCAGGTGACGCGGGCAGCCTTCGCTGGTCACCACGCCAGCCCGGATCGGGAAGCCGTCCAGCGGGAAGGGCACGCTCCGCAGTGCCGCGGCAAGGGCGTGCGCGGCCGAACGGGCCTCCTCGGCCCGTGCGGTCCGCTCTACCACATCAAGGGTCCCACCGGACGGAACGTGCTGCTGCGGCTCCCCCGACGGGCCGACGGAGTACGTGGTACGAACGGATTCCCACTGCTCGAGGAGTCTTTGCAGGGCGGTCAGAACGTCCGGCAGACTCACACCCTCCGGCACGTCGACCACCTCGCTCAGATTGAGGTGTTCGTGATGCGGGGCGAACTTCTCGACCTCCTCCCAGAGCCATTGCTGTCCCCAGGTGAGCGGAGCGTCGCCGGTACGCTGCCCGGAGAACCGTACGCTGTGCTGCATCGTCATGGTCCGGTCTCCGGTCGGTCCGGTGCGGACGGCGGGCGTACCGCTTCGATCACGACGGCCTCCAGGACGCCGTCCGGATAGCGTGCGAGGTGGGTCCCGGGAGGGCTCGCGAAATAGACGCTCCTGTCAATGGTTGTCGTCTTGATGCCGGTGAAGCCGGCGCCGGCCGCGGAATCGACCAGCGCCTGCTCGGTCAGCAGGGCCTTGTGGTTGCCGAACTCGTAGGCCATCCGGTTGGCCACCCGCAGGGGCGTCGCCTCTTCCGGCCGCCAGCGGTGCATTCGGGCGTCCATCTGTTTCTGCAACGCCGTGCGCTCGTTCCCCTCCCCCTGCAGAAGGGCGCAGACCACCAGCGCGCCCGGGCAGGCAACTCGTACGATCCCTCCCTGGCGGAGGATCCTGAAGAACTCCCCGAAGAGGGCGGGGATGTCGTCGAACCAGAAGTGCTCGACGATGTGCTCCGCGAGCACGATGTCCACCGTGCCGTCGCGGAAGAAGAGGCGCTTGCGCAGGTCACAGCGGTAGACACGCGGCCCCTTGCGGAAGCCCAGGCCCACCCAGCCGTCGTCCGGGACCGAGCGACCGGACCCGACGGAGACCTGGACCGGACCCGGGTTCCTGCGCAGGTGCCTGTGGAGCCGGCGGGTCTGCGCGGAGTGGACGAAGAGGTGATGGAACACGGCGCGGACGGCATCCCACAGGTCGCGCCAGATGTCAGCAGTGGTGAAGGGGGGCAGCCCCCAGTCCGTCTCGTCGGAATTCCGGAAAACCGGTGTACGCATGCCTCGCTTCCGATCTTGCCGGGTCTGATCCGGTCAGGAGCAGTCGGACAGTGCCTAGCACCAGGTCGACTTCATCAGGGGCGTAGCGCGCAGGGTCGTAGCGGCAGCCGAGCACAGTACCGTCGGCCGTCTCGGTGAAGGAGAGGTACAGCCCGGCCTCGTCGCCGAGGCCGATGGCTCCCGTCGGGGGACGGGGCAGAAGGCGGGCTCCCAGCGCTTCGACCACAACCGGCGCGGTGTGCAGAGCCACGGTCACCACGGCGGGGCGCGCCGAGCCAGGCGGCGACTGGGTGAGCCGCTCCCGGACCACGTCGTAGGGGGCGGACTGGTGGGCCAGCTGCTTGGCCCAGGTGTGCCGGACATCCTCGACGACCTGGCGGAAGTCGGGGTGCGCGGCGTTCGGCAGCCGGAACCGGACGAGGTTGGCGATCCAGCCGACGGTCGCGGCGAATTCGGGGGACCGGCCGTGCACCGGAAGCCGGACAGTGATGTCCGGCCGGCCGGACAGCCAGGACAGGCCCGCCATCACCGCCGCCAGGAAGTACAGGAACGCCGTCACGCCCTGCCGCGACCGGCCCTGCCGCACCCGTTCGCTCTCCTCGGGGGACAGGGCCAGGCTCCGCTGCTCGATCCTGCCGGACAGAGGGGCGTCCTGACGGGAGCAGAAGGGGAGGTCCACGCCGCGGTCCGGTGCGGTCCCGCCGAGATGCTCACGCCAGTAGGCCATCATGTGGTCCGCCCCTGGGCCGTACCGGGCCTGCTCTCTCGCCACGAAGTCGCCGTAACTCGCTCCGAGGGGCCCGTCGGGCTCCTCCTCGCAGGCCAGTTCACCGATGAGCCGGTCCAGGGAGTGGCCGTCGCAGATCATGTGGTCCAGGGTCAGGGCGAGCCGCTGGCGGCCGGACCGCAATTCGAGCAGCAGGCATTCCCACAGCGGCGCCCGTGAGCGGTCGAACGCCGAGGTCTCGTGTTCCCGCAGTCGCGCGTCTGCCGCGGCGTCGGTCAGCCCGGTCTCCGTCCGCAGGAGAACCGGCACGCACTCCTCCACGACCTGGGTGAAGGCGGACGCGACGATCCGGGCACGCAGCATGGGATGTCGGGAGGCCAGCGACGCGAGCCGCCGCTCCAGGCGGCTCGCGTCGATGTGCCCTTCCACGTCCCAGGCGACGTGCATGTTGTAGGACGTCGCACCGCGGCTGCGGTCCCGCAGGATCCGGCCCCGCTGGGTGACGGAGAGCGGCCAGACAGCCGGTTCTCCCGTGGCCGTCATCGGCTGCCCGGTGACAGCGCCGATCCGAGGCCGCGGACGAACCGCAGGCAGGGCTCGTCCGGGAACACATGACGCGCCTGGGCCGCGTTGTGCTCCAGATCCGCCTCCAGGGCGGGATCGGCGGCGCGGTGCGCAGCGAGCAGATCGGCGAACTGCCGCGCCGCCTTGTCGAGGTCGCCCGTGTCCGCGATCCGCACGTAGCGCCAGCCCGGCCCGTAGACCCCGTCGAGCGCGTTGTAGACGGTGGCGGCGAAGGGCAGGCAGGCCGCCGCCGCGAGGGCCGGCCCCAGGCCCACGCTCTCGACGTCGGGGCGGTTGGGGGTATAGAAGACGCCGCCCGCGGTGGCCTTGGCGACATGCAGCAGGTCGACCTCGTCCAGCCGCCAGGTGCCGGCCTCGTCCTGGTTGCTGGTCAGCGGGACGCCGCCGAGGAACCGGACGGCGTCGCCGATGCCCTCGGCCTCCACCGTCGCGAGGACCTCCCGGCTGTAGTCCGGGTCCTCCTGGAGGCTGCCGAAGACGGCGAGCACCGGGTGAGGGTCACCGCGCCGCTCGCACTCGCGCATCAGGCCCGCGAAGAGCCGCACCGCGACCTCCACCCCCTTGACCCGGAAGACCCGTACCGGCACCAGGACCACGGGGCGGTCCGGTTCAATCCCCTGCTGGGCGAGGAACTCCTCGTGGCGTGCCCGCAACGGCCCCTGGGGGCGACGCGGCAGGACGTAGGGGATGAGCGTCGGCTCCAGCTCGGTGGGGTAGGAGCGCCCTTCGTCCTGGAGCTGCTGTGTCGGCACGACCCACCGCTGCGGCGCCACCGGCACCGGCGTGAAGACGTTGGGCGCCTGCGGGTACACCCGGGTTTCGCCCTCGTGCACCGAGTAACTGCCGAAGAGGTCGTGGTCCCACAGGATCAACCCCCCGGGACGGCCGTCCGACCAGTAGGCGGCCGCGGCGCGGTGCAGCGCCAACGTCACCGGGGTCGCGTCGGAGAGGGTCATATTGACCCCGACCATCCAGTCGATCTGCTCCTTCTCGAGCCACGACAGGAAGTACTCCTCGTAGGGCGCGGCCAGCTCCTCGATCCGCGCGGTGACGGCGGCCCGCTCGTCAGGGGTGAGTTCGTGTGCCCTCTCGATGTCCGCGCGCAGACCGAGCCACTCCTCGGCCAGCCCCGGGTGGTCCGGGACAGGCGTCGCGTCGGTGACCTCCAGCCACTGCGGGTAGCCGAGCCCGGGCGCGCCGGACGGGTAGAACACGGCCTTGTCCGGCCGCCAGGAGTAGCCGAGGTCCGCGGTGATCGGGAACTCGATCCCGCCGCACTCGGCGCGGACCAAGTCGACGATATTCCGGAAGATCGTCAGCAGCCCGCTGACAGGCAGTCCGTCGCCGCAGACGAGGGCGACCCGGGCCCTGCGCCTGCCCTGGTGCTCCGTCGCCGTGTCGGCCTTCGTCACGTCAGATGCCGGCATACCTCATCCTTGTCTCGGCCTCGTCGCGCTCCAGCGCGTCGAAGTGGTCTAGGTGGAACTTCTTGGCGTTGAAGGCGCGGACCCACAGGCCGGCGGCCCAGCACAGCTGCAGTTCGCCGGCGCTCAGCTTGCGCCCGCGTGCGATCTGGTACTCCTCCAGGAAGACCTCCGTCTGTTCGACCGAAGCTCCCGCACCAGTGGGCCCGCCGTGGAACATGGCGGCGGCCTGGCCGACGATCACCACCTCGGGCTCGTAGACCACGCTGTCCCAATCGTGGACCGCGAGCGGCCGGCCGTCGCGGAACTTCACGTTGCGGCCGTCCCAGTCCCCGTGCCCGATGACGCAGGCGGCATTGCGGACCTCCTTGAGCCGCTCGCGCACAGCCGCACCGAGGTCGTCGACCCACGCCGTGACGGAGCACCGCTCGGCGTTGAGGTCGACGTCACGATCGTCCGGCACCGGCCAGACGCCGTCCTCCTCGTGGTACCAGTGGACCCAGGCCGGGGCGGGCCGCAGCAGCGGCTGTGGGTCGAAACCCTCCGCGCAGGCCACGAAGTCGCTCAGCAGGCGCGCGAACAGCTTCGGGGCGTCGGCGGATCCGGGTGCCTCGTCCCCCGGTACGCAGGTCTCGGCGCTGGCGACCATACCGCCCAGCGGCGTGGGACCGGCCAGCGGCTGTGGGCACGGGAAACCCGCCTGCCACATCCGGCGGTGCACCCAGGTGCACGACTCCAGCCGCGCGTCGGCATCACGGACCTTCACCACCACCTCGCGGCCGTCCGCCAGCCAGAGGCCGTGGACCGCAGACAGGTTCCCCGTGGTGAAGATGGGTTCTGCGACGGCGTTGCCCAGGTGCTCCAGGCACCAGTCGCTCAGCGCTCGCTCGTCGATGTCTGCAGGCATCGTTCTCCCTTCGAGGGGCCGTTCGGTCGCCCGTCCAGTGCCGGAACGGCGAACCGGAACCCGTCGGAACCGACACGGCGCGCCTGGGTGCGTGCGGGATCGCGCAGGACCACCGCCTTGCGCAGCCACCGGTCTGTGCCGTCGTAGCGCGGCTGGAAGGGGGCGCGGCCGTGGACGAAGCGATGGTTGTCGAAGAATAGGATGTCCCCGGCGTCCAGAGCGACCGGCCGGATCTTCGCCTCCAGGCGGGCGCACACGTCGGAGAATGCCCTGGCCGCGCGTCCGTCGCCGGGCAGCGCGGTGGTGTAGGCGGGGTCCACACGCAGACGAAGAAGCGTTCCTTCTCTGGTCACCACCGGCCTGACGCAGTTGACCTCACTCGTCGCGTCGAGCCCTCGCAGATGTTCAGGGTCGGCCTTGATGAGGAATCGTGGCTCGCACAGGACGTCGAGGTCCAAACCGTTGGTATCGATGTCATCGATACTCGCCAGCATGGTCGGGATCCGGTCGGGGTTGCGGATCGCGAGCAGGGCGAGGAGGTCGCACCGGTCGTCATGGAACGCGTCCTCGACGTGGAACTCCAGTGGTGCGGTGCTCCCCGCACCGGTCTGCGCCTGCTCGTGGCCGCGGACCGGCACAATGTCGTTGAGTAGGCGGCCGTCCTGGAGCGACGACCAGCAGAACAACTCGCCGAGTTGCCCCGCGAGCAGCGTCAGCCAGAAATCTTGCAAGGTCGTGGCGTCGTGGTCCCGTTCACTCCAGTGCACCGGGGTCGGCGGTGCGTCGTCGAAGGACATTCCGCGGACCACCAGCGAGCCACAGGAGTCACCGGTGCACAACCGCTGTAACTCAGCGCGCAGTTCGCGCGGCAGTACATCGCTCAGGTAGCGCAGGGATGCGAGGTAGGCGCGTTCGTCGGCCTGCCCGTGGTCCTCCCGGAGCGCGGCGAGATGGCGCAGCAAATCCTTGCGGTCCTCCTGCAGGATCCGGAACTCGGGTATCGGGGCCGCAAGGCCGGAACGAACCCCAAGATTGATGGTCATCTCCGTTCTCCAGCTTCCAGTGTAAGCGGGCCGGGCGTGGCAAGGGCGTCGGCGAGTTCCAAGAGGAAGCCGTCCCATGCGTCAGAGGGGAACCGCTCCTCCACAACGGCCCGGTTGGCCACGTCCTCGGGGTACATGCCAGCGCTTCGGCGCCGGGCGCGCATCGCATTGCGCAACGACGTGGCGGCCGCGGCGAGCCCCTCCGAGTCGGTCGGGACGCGTACGCCACGGAACTGGTCCCCATACACGGCACCGAACGCGTCGTAGGCGGTGTGTGCGCAGGGGATGCCTGCCTGGACCGCCAGGGCTGGCCCAAGGCCCACCGACTCCACATCGGGCCTGCTCGGGGTGAACAGCACGGCGCCGCCACTGGCCGCCGCCAGGCGAAGCAGGTCCACCTCGTCGAGCCGCCAGTGCCCTTGTACGTCCCGAAACGTGGCGACTGGGACGCCGTCCAAGAACAGCACGTCGTCCGCGATGCCGCACCGGTGCGCGTGCTCGCGCAGTTCAGCCGCGTATGCGGGGTCCTCGTCCAGTTGTCCGAAGACGAGCAGGTACGGTGGCGGTTCCCCATCGGCGAAGCTCTGTTCGCGCATCTCGGCCAGCAGGGTCAGGGCAATCTCGATTCCCTTAGGGCGGAAGATGCGAGCCGGCGCCAGCAGGACCGGTCTGTTCCGCTCCAGGCCGTTGTCGGCCATGAAGTTGAGGTGCCGGGGCTCTAGGGGCCCCGAGGGGATGTGGGGCAACAGGTTCGGGAGCACCTCGGGCTTGACCCCGGCGGTATAGGTAGCGGCCTCGTTCGCCAGCTTCTCGGTGATGACTACCCAGCGCTCGTGCGCACGACGTCCCGGGACCGGAGTGAACTCGTTGGGCGTTAGCGGGTAGACGCGGCGGCCGTTCTCGTGGACCGAGCAACTGCCGAACAGATCATGGTCCCACAAGACGATGCCTCCTGGCCGCCCGGAACCCCAGCGCTCCTGTGCGGCCCGATGCAGCGCCAGGGTGACACCGGGTGCGTCGCTCAGCGTCATGTTGACGGCTACGACCCAGTCGATGCGGTGCTCCGCGAGCCACGCGGTGAAGTACGGCTGGTACGTCTGTGCGATCTCGTCGATGTCGCTCCGCAGCAGGTCGCTCTCGTCGGCACCGAGTTCATGGGCCTCGGCGACCCGGTCCCTGACGGACAGGAACCGGCTTGCCAGCTCGGCCGTCGGCATCCGTAGCGGTGGCGCATGGTCGCGGACGCGCATCCAGGAGGAGTAGCCCGCCGCCGCCGGTCCGGTGGGGAAGTAACGTGGTTTGTCCGGCCGCCACGAGTAGCCGAGGTCCGCGTGGACCTCCGGCTCGACCACGCCCAGCGCGATGCCGCGCTCGACGACATTGCGCAGCACGGTCAGCAGACCGCTCACCGGAACGCCGTCACAGCACACAACAGCAAGCCGCATTGCACCCCTTTCTCCGACGACGTCCACGGCCTACTTGATCTCGGTGTTGATGATGGCTTCCACGAGGCTCTGGCCGGGCGTAGTCAGGCGGATCTCGCCCGCCGCCCGGTCGATCTCGGCCAGCCCGCGGTCGCGCAGCCGCTCGAAGATCGGCAGCCACCGCTCGGAGAACAGCGAGGAGCCCGGGAAGCGCTCCTGGTGGATCTCCTCGCGCAGCGGCTGGCACGTGGACATGGCCATGCGCACCGACCTGGTTTCCCGGCCCTGTTCGCTCAGAGCGGTGATGGCGGTCAGCGGAAGCCGACCTGCGGAGACGGCATCGAGATACTCGCGGGGATCGGACGTGATGTTGCCCTCGGAGTGGCTGCTCCAGGTGTAACCACCAAGCCCGATGCCCAGGTTGGGTACCTGCTTGTCCTGGTCGAGGTTGAGCGAGCGCCAGATCGGGGCGCCGATCTCCTTGCGGGGGAAGTACGTCGTCGGATGTTCGGCGTACCCGGCGGCATTGAGCGCCTGCACGGCTTCGGCCCGCATCTGGTACTGGCGGCCGAGCGTCGGCCAGCTGCGCCCCGAGGCCGCGATCCGCTCGCGCACGTCGACGCTCTCCCACACCGCCGAGGAGACGTGTCCGATCGCGGTGTCGACACTCGCGAAGGAGCGCAGGTGGAGCTTGGTCATCACGACCGTGGAGAAGTCCAGGTCGATCATGCGGCGCACGTCGTGGAGGTAGGCATCCACGTCCTGGCCGGGCAGGCCCCATACGAGGTCGGCGTCGACCCGTGCGAATCCGTGCTTACGGGCGAGGCGGAGCGCGTCCTCGGCCTGTTGGCCGGTGTGCCTGCGGTTCGCGAGGGCGAGGAGTTCGTCGTCGAAGGTCTGGATGCCGTAGGTCAATTTGTCGAACCCCAGGCGCCGCAGCCCAGTGATCATCTCCTCGTCGAGCGTGTCCGGGCTGCCCTCCGCCCGCAGCGAGGTGATGGCCGGGTCGAAGACGAAGGCGTCGGCGTAGAAGTCCATCAGCCGCTCGATCTCACTGAGCGGGAAGACGGTGGGGGTGCCGCCAAACAGGCAGAACTCGCGCACCGGCACCTCGCGCAGGGCCGGCACCGCCTCCAGCCACAGGCGTGCCTCGGCGATGTTCGCGTCCACCCAGCGACGGGCGCTGTTCGCGGCCCGCTCGGTTCCGGGGTTCACGATGAGGAGAGGGAACTGGCAGTAGTGGCAGCGGTAGGCACACAGCGGCAGGTAGGGCCACAAGTGCAGGGATCCCGCGGCCCGCAGTTCCGCGTCGAGGCTGGCGAAGAATTCCTCGGGGCCGTCCAGTTCCCGGTCGCCGGGGAAGACATGGGTGAAGGCGTCGGACGTGACGTATTCGAGCAGATGGTCGTTCTCAGGAGCGGCCAGGATCCTGCATTCGTCCGGTTCGGGGTAGGCAGGATCGAGGTCGCGCAGGCTGGCAAGGGCGTCCTGTCTGCTGTATGCGGTCCGCAGCGCCTCGATCTGCACGTCGTTCTTTCCGCGTTCCTTGGACAGCAAGTTCTGCGAATCGTCGAGCTCGTTCATCAATTCCAAATTCTCTTTCGTCGTCGAGCGATGCAGCTTGCCAAACAAACGGTCCACAACGGCCGGCGGGATCACTGAGCCACCCGAATCGACCGGCGACAAACAGCGAGCAGGCCGCTCCCAGTCTGACTCGGTGCGGCTGCTTCAGCCACTGTGTTCGACCTGCGCACTTGGACGGCCAGATCTTGTAATGCCCTTCAGGGTTCACGCAGACTCAGCACCTCGGAACCTTCGTGCAGGACTGGCCGTACTTCGACGCCCGACCGCGATTCCATCTGCAACTCAGACAAACGGATCGCCTATCACCCAGGAGTGCGCTTTGCCTGAATCATTCACTTTAGAGAAATTACTGGACCTGTGTGCGGAGCTCCTTCCCGGCGCCACGCCGACACCCGACTCGAACTTCTTTGCCCTGGGCGGCGATTCGCTCACCGCGTCAGCGCTCGCTGCACTGGTCCATGAGCGTTGGGGTGCCACGATCGAGGCCGAACAGATCTTCATCGCCCGCGATCTCGCGTCCTTGTACCGGGAAATCCACACTTGATCGCGCCCGGTTCGAGCGGATGTCGACGGTAACGGAGGAATGCGATATGTACACCGAAGTGAGGCTCCACCCGGCGCTTGAGGAAACCCTGTCCACGGAAGGCGTCATCGGCGATTACGCGGCTGTCCGGGCGCAGCACGACGGCGAACTGGTGCTCGTCGTCGCCTCGAAACGGCTCACGCCGCTCGACGTTCGTCGGCTTCTCGGTGACGCGGGCACCGCCACCGTCCCCGACGCCTATGCCGTGGTTCCCGCGCTGGAACGGGACGAGAGCGGGTCGCTCGCCCTCGGACGGGTGGAGGAACTGCTCGCCAAACGGCCGCTGTACCGGCCCTGCCCTCCCACGACGGAGGTGCAGCGGCTCCTGGTCGAGGTGTGGGAACGGTCGCTCGGCATCGAGGGCATCGGCATCGACGACGACTTCATCGAGCTCGGCGGCGACTCGTTGGCCGCTGTAGAGATCCTCGCCGAGACGGAGAAGCGGGTCGGGACCGAGGTCGGCGTGGACGAGTTCTTCGAGTGCGGCACCGTGCGGGAACTGAGCGCACGGATCGAGGGGAAGGGCGGGCAGCGGTGACGCGTGAGCAGCTGACCGGTGTCCTCGAACGGCTCCGTGCCAGGGCCGAGGCCGAACCCGACGCGCCGGCCCTGTCGGCCCGTTCCGCCGACGGCCACTGGACCCGCCTGACCAACGCCGAACTCCTCCGGCGCGTGAACACCGCGGGCCGTACACTACGTTCGGCGGACCACCCCACCGGGAAGGTGCTGGTCGCGCTGCCCAACGGGGTCGACTTCTTCGTGGCGGTGCTGGCCACGTGGAGTGCCGGGCTGACCCCTCTCATCGCGCCGCCCGGCAGCAGCGAGCGGGAGCTCGACACGCTGTTCTCCAGCCAGCCGGGACCACGCTCGGCCACCCATGTGTTCAGCCCCGTCCCGCAGGAGGAAACGGCGGACCACGGGACCGTGCCCCCCGGCCCCGAACCCGAACAGGCGTGGTGCATGCCGTCAGGCGGAAGCACCGGCCTGCCCCGGTTCATCCCCGTGGCCGGGCGGCCGTCGCAGCAACTCGCCAGCCAGAGCCATCTGTTGCGCTCCCTGGGATGGCAGCCGGGCTCCACCCAGCTCGTCATGGGGCCGCTGCATCATGCCGCCCCCTACACCTCGGCGATGACCGGCCTCTACGCCGACAACCACATCGTGGTGGTGGAACGGTTCACCCGCGAGGCGGTGGAGGACGCCGTTGCGCGTTTCTCACCGACGTGGCTCCAGGCAACGCCGCATCAGATGGCGCTGCTGCTCGCGGACACGGCAACGGTGAGCCGCCTGGCAAAGCATCTGACGGGACTGATGCACACCGCCGCTCCCTGCCCCCGGTCCGTGAAGCAGGCATGGATTGACCTCCTCGGCGGGGACCGGGTGTTCGAGCTCTACGGGTCGACCCAGATGGTCGGTGCGGTCATCTCCTCGGGGACGCAGTGGCTCGCCAGGCCCGGAACCGTCGGTCGGCCTCATATGACCCAGGTCCGGATCGTTGGGCCCGACGGTGCGGAGCTGCCGCGCGGGACGGTGGGGGAGGTCTTCATGAGGACCGCGGCCACCCGCCGGCTGGGGGCGGCGCAGGCGGCACATCTGAGGGCGCACAGCGGGGGGTTCTACAGCGTCGGGGACCTGGGCTACCTGGACGACGACGGATACCTCTACCTCACGGACCGGGTGGACGACATCATCAACGTCGGAGGGGCCAACGTCAGCGCCCGCGAGGTCGAGGGGGTCCTCCTCGACCACCCCGACGTCCGTGAGGCGCTGGTGGTCGGCCGGGCGCACGACCTGCTCGGCCAGGTCGTGTCCGCCTTCGTCGTGCCGGCGGATCCGGCGCGGCCCCCCGGCGGGGCCGATCTGCGCGCCTTCTGCGCACGGCGCCTGGAGGCGCACAAGGTCCCGGCCTCGGTGCGGACGGTCCCGGAGTTCGAACGCTCGCACGCCGGAAAGATTCAGCGCTATCGGTACCAGTAGCGCCGCCGTGAGCCCGGAGCCGACCACGGCCGAGGCGCGGCCTGCGGCCATCCCAGATTTGAGCAACAGAAGGAGACCGACGCATGCAGGGCCATAATCGTGTGATCGAGCGGGTGGTTGTCACCGGCGGAGCCGGGTTCATCGGCTCGCACCTGTGCCACCGCCTCCGCGCCCTGGGCACCACTGTGGTCTGCATCGACAACATGCTGACCGGAAGGCCCGAGAACCTCGGGTCCCTGCTGGAGGATCCGCAGTTCACGCTGATTCGGCAGGACGTCTCCCAGGGTTGTGACGTGCCGGGGCCCGTCGACCTGGTCCTGCACCTGGCCTCGCCGGCGTCTCCGCGTGACTACGCGCGGTACCCGATCGAGACGCTTACCGTCGGATCCCACGGCACGCTGAACGCGCTGGACCTCGCGCACCGCAAGGGCGCGCGCTTCCTGCTGGCCTCCACCTCCGAGGTCTACGGCAATCCACTGGTCCATCCGCAGAGCGAGGACTACTGGGGGAACGTCAACCCGATCGGGCCCCGCAGTGTCTACGACGAGGCCAAGCGCTTCGCGGAGGCCCTGACCACGGCGTATCGCACCACGCTCGGCACCGACACGGTCATCGTCCGCCTGTTCAACACCTACGGGCCGCGGATGAGGGCCGAGGACGGCAGGGCGTTGCCAACCTTCGTCTCTCAAGCCCTGGCCGGGGAGCCGATCACCGTGGCCGGGGAGGGCCTGCAGACGAGGTCGATGTGTTACATCGACGACACGGTGGCCGGGGTTCTGGCGGCGACGATCGGTTCTCATCCGGGGCCGATCAACATCGGCAACCCCACCGAGCTGACGATCCTCGAACTGGCCGAACGGGTACGGGCCGAGTGCGCGTCGAGCGCGCCCATCGTGTTCGTGGTACGGCCGGTCGACGACCCGGACCTGCGCAGGCCGGACATCTCCCTCGCCCGCTCCGCGCTGGGTTGGCGACCTCTGGTGGGACTCGACGAAGGGATCAGCCGCACCGTCGGCTGGTTCGCTTCCAGGGCGCAGCAGCCCTCGCTCGTCCGCGTCGTCGTCTGAGCCGGCCCACCAGCACGGAACAGGGACACGGTGATGCCCGCCGCAGGCCTAGGCGTACCGGGCCTGGGCGCGCAGTGGGCAGGCAGCAAGTGGCGTGGCCGGACGAGAGCCGGTTATCCGGTGTCACCGGTGTTCGCGGGCCGTGCGGGGATCACGCGCGTTCGGCTGTCCAAGTGCGGCAGGGCAGCAGTTGATCAGTCGAACACCTCGGCCTGGACGGCCGGTCGGTGCCGCTCCGCCCTTGCGGAGCGGCACCGCAGGCGTTGTCCGGAGCTCAGCTGATGTCCTGCGCCTCGGTGGGCTCCGGCAGCGTCTCGCGCAGGAGCCGGCCGAGTACGGTGGCCACCCCGTCCTGGTCGTTGGGTGGTGCGATCTCGTCGGCCACGGCCTTGACGTCGGCATGCCCGTTGGCCATGGCGACCGCGTGACCGGCCCAGGTGAGCATGGGTACGTCGTTGGGCATGTCGCCGAACGCCACGACCTCGTGGGGGGCGACGCCGAGGGCCGCGCAGACCTGGGACAGTCCCGTGGCCTTGTCGAAGCCCGATGGCAGCAGTTCGACGATCCCAGGGCCGGCGTGCGTCACCTTCAGCCCGGGCCCGCAGCACACGCTTGCCTCGGTGACCAGTCCGCTGTCGGTCAGGACGTCATGACGCAGGAGCACCTTGTCGATGGCGCGGTTCCACAGGTGTTCGTCCTCGACGAGGCGGAAGGGGGACAACACACGTTCGTCCTTCCGGCCGAAACCTGGTGTGATGAGGAACTCGCTCCCCAGCCCGGAGGTGACGACAGCGAGGTGCAGGCGTCCGATCCGCCGGGCCAGCCGGGCCACAAACGCCTGCGCCGCGTTCCGGTCCAGCACCGCCTGCGAGAGTAGGATGTCCCGGTCCACGTCGTAGATCTGGGCGCCCTGGCCGCACACGGCGAGGCCCCGGTAGTGCAGGGCCCGGAAGATGGGAGCGCAGTTCGACGCGCTACGGCCCGTGACGATAACATGACGTATTCCCTTCTCGTCCAGACGCCGCAATACGCGCCGTGTGTGTGCCGAGACCGCGAGATTGCTGCGCAGGAGCGTGCCGTCCAGGTCCGTCGCCACCATGGTGGTTCCCGCGATCGGCATCAGACGGCCCGCTCGCCGGCAGGGGTGCGGGCTCCTGTCGGTCCGCAGGGGTACGCCCCGAGAACAGGCCCCTCATACGCGGCTGTTCGCATCGACCGTGCAGGGCGCCCCGGTCTCAGCCTCGTACTGCCCGCGCGGGGGAGAGGGGTGTGTATCTGCGTGAGGTGAAAGGACTTCATCGATAGCCACTCCGAAGGACCGGGCGTCGTCGCGGTGCACAAGCATGGCCGACGCTCTCACTGCGGTCGCATCGCGTCCAGGTCGTCGCCCCACGCGTCGAGCACCTCGCCGTGTCCGGCGGCCCGGACCGCCGCCTCGACCATCGTGAACAGATGCCGTTGCAGGGAGACGTCACCTGTGGCCGAGATGCGGTCCACGGCACGGAGGAGTATGTCGGTGTCCCAGCCCGGGAGCGGGTGCTGGGCGAGTTCCCACTCCAGGTACTTGTTGTAGGGGCGGGGGCGACGGTCGAGGGTGAAGAGCAGTTCGAGCAGGAACCGCATGCTGTCGGCCGCATCGAGGCGGGAGGCGAGAGCCCGGCCGTCCCGGTGGTTCTTGACCGAGCGCAGGAGGGAGTTGGCGTAGGCGTCGAGCACTTCGGCCGATGCCCGGAACGCTTCATCGGCGTCCAACTGTGCACAGTCGGCAAGGACGCGGGCGATGCCGCCGTCGAGCCGGTCCAGCACGACCTTGGCACGGGCGAGGGCGTAGCGTTCCCAGTCGGGCACGCCGGCCCCACGGAACTCGCTGAGCGTGACGATGACAAGGTCGAGGTCGGCGCTGCGGTGGCCCGCGAACCGGGTCAGATCGGTCCTGACGTCGTCGGCGACGATCACGTACAGGTCGTGGTCGGAGTACGGGGTGACCATGCCGTCATGGGCCTGGGACCCTTTGAGGACAAGGCCGACAACGGCCAGATCGGCTGCCGCGATCTTGACGAACGTGTCGTAGGTGAGGGGCTGCTGAGCAGTCATGGCGTGGGTCTCCGGTGGGTTGACGACGTGTATGCCTGCTTGGGGCGACCCCTGAGAGAGGAGGCGCCCTGCACCGTCTGCGGCTCGCGGGCGTTGTCACGTTGGTGGGGGTGTGACCGGCTGATGGTGCGTTGGGGCGTGGTGGGCTTGCGGTCCGGGTCTGGGGTCAGGCCGTGGTGGGCCGGCCGGCAGCGCCGGTGACCTGCTCCCAGATCGCGAAGCGGACGGTCATCTCGAGGCGGTGTTCGCCAGCGGTGAGCAGGTGGCGGCGGGGCCGGAAGTGAGGTGAGATGCCACTGAAAGCGGACAGGAACCGCTGGGCCCCGCCCACGCTGCGGAAGCCCTTCATCGCGCGTTCACGCTGCCGGGTGGGCTGGTGGCTGTTCTCAACCCGGTTGTTCAGGCCCTGGTGCGAGCGGTGTTCCACCGAGGGCATGACCCCGCGGTGGGCCGCGCCGTAGGAGCGGAGCTTGTCCGTGACGACCACCCGCGGCACCGCGCGCGTCTTCTTCAGCAGGCGGCGGAAGAAGCGCCGGGCGGCGGCCTTGTCCCGTCGGCTCCGCACGAGGATGTCGAGCACGTTGCCGTCCTGGTCGACGGCCCGCCACAAGTACGTCAGCCCACCGTTGATCTTGATGAAGACCTCGTCCAGGTGCCACTTACCGCCGGTCCGGGGCCGGCGACGGCGTAGTCCATTCGCGTAGGCCTGGCCGAACTTGGCGCACCAGCGACGGATGGTCTCGTAGGAGACGATGACGCCGCGCTGGAGCATGAACTCCTCGACCTCACGGAAGCTGAGCGGGAATCGGTGGTACAGCCACACGCAGTGGGAGATCACCTCGGCCGGGTACCGGCGCCCCCTGTACGACGGCGACGTGCTCTCCACGGACGACCCCTCCCAGCATGATCAACCCGAAGATCATCCCACCCGGTCAACCAACGTGACAGCGCCGTAAAAACGTTGTCCGTCTGGCCATCGATATCTACGACGGGCACGTCGCCTTCCCGAGTGCACCCACCTACACCCCCGTCCAGGACGAACGGCTCACGGCCTCCCGCTCCCGGCGCAAAGAACAGGTCGTCCAGCTCCTGCAGAGCATGCCCGCCCGCTCCTGGACAGCCCGCGAGATCACTCATTCCCTCGGCCTCCCCAAGCACAGCGTCATCGCAGGTCAGCTCTGACAGTGGGCACTGTCCGGAGTACTGGAACGAACCGCCCCCGGCGCCTACATCCTGACCCCGGCGTGGGCCGATCCAGCCCACCCAGGACGCGCCGGACACACCGCGAGAGAACGCACGATCGCCCTCCTTCAGGCACACCCTGGACGATCATGGAAGGCCCACGAAATCCTGCACGCCTTGGACTTTCCACCCTCCCGACACCGCAGTCTGGTCAGTGAACTCTGTCGCTGGGTGCGCCAAGGCATCATCGAACGCAGCGGGCCCGGCAACTACACCCACACTCAATATGCCCAAAAATCCCCCGAGTTGACCAGTGCTGATTCCGCTTAACTGCGGGGCATTGGGCCCTGGGCCGAGGCATTCACCACCTGCCGGCAACGGCTGACCGAACTTCCGGCCGTCACTTGACGAACCGGCCTCGCCCCGACGATCACCAGGAAGGAGAAGGACCCGCAACCTCCGGGCCCGTGGAACCCGGCGCACCCCGCGGTGTCACGCGACGGCCCGTCCTCCAACCGGGGAGGACATTACGGGCGAACCGCCGGACCGGTCAGCGACCGAACCCCGCTGACGAATCGAGGCCAAATCAGGGATTCGTCCCGATGGCGTCTGCAATTATGTTGATGTCTGAAGGTGCCGGGTAGGCGAAACTCATCCTGCTGTCCGAGAGATCTGAAGGTTTCTGGGTGACTGTCAGTTCTTGGTCGACCTGACCTAGGTGTACAGATCAAATAGTGGGTGAAGAGTCGTCTGAACAGCATTGCGCTATCGACGCGTTCAAGCCACTGTACCGAGCGGAGCCTATTCGCCGGACCGGTAACCCCGCGAGGGGATGACTAAGCGGTGGTGCAGGGGGTCTCGGGGCTCTCCATGCCTGGCCGCAAGGGAGTCTGCCGGTCGACCCATGGGGAGTACACACCCAAGTGTCTGGATCTTGCGATGCTCCGACTGGCCGAAAATGATGCAAGTGATCGTCTGAAGTTGATGTTAACTAGTGTCGGCATCTACGTTATTTTGCAGCTACTTTTGCCCGAGTTGTGCATGACTGTGCCCTCCGCAGGGTGTTGATGTCACCGCAGCTGGGCCCTTCAGTAGTCGATAGAAGGAGATGTGTTGAGTTTTGCGGGACTGGCGGGGGATCCTGCATGCAATGTGCTGGCCTATATAGCCAAGTGCCAGCAGTCGGTGGTGGAATCGCCTGTGGTGACAGTGTCGATCAAGACTCTCGTTGCCGATGACTCTCCGCGTACAGCGGGAGAAGACGACGGGCACGTGAGGATCCTGGCGGAGAGTGAGCGCGCCTACCCGCCCATTACGGTACATCGAGCGACGATGCGGGTGATCGACGGAGGGCATCGCCTCAGAGCCGCGCAATTGCGGGGCCAATCTCACATCGCGGTCAGATTCTTCGACGGCGAACAGGAAGATGCTTTCGTACTGTCCGTGGCGGCGAATGCGAACAATGGCCTGCCGCTATCCAGCGCAGACCGGCTCGCCGCTGCGGGTCGCATTCTCGGTTTTCACTCCGAATGGTCGGACCGTGCGATCGCCTCGGTGACCGGGCTGTCAGCCAGGAAAGTGGCCGAGATGCGCTGCCACCAAGCGGGTGCGGACGCAGATTCCCGGGTCCGCGTAGGCATCGACGGTCGTGTACGGCCCGTGAACCGAGTGCAGGGGCGCGAGTTGGCGGGCGAGCTCATCAAGGCAAACCCCGAGGCTTCCTTGCGGCAAATCGCCAAGGCCGCGGGTATCTCTCCCGGTACTGCGGCAGACGTCCGGAAACGTCTGCGACAGGGGTGCGATCCGGTTCCCGTGAGGTTACGGGAGGAGGCGGTGCGTCGGGACCGGCAGGACAGGAAAGCCACCGGCGACACCGTTTCTCGGCGCCGAACTCGGCCGTCCGCTGACCTCGTGCCGATTTTCGATGCCTTGTGCAAGGACCCCTCACTTCGATTCAGTGAAACCGGCCGACTCGTTCTGCGGCTGTTCGACTCCTGTGTGGCTGCCACCCGGCAAAGAGACCGGATTGTCGACAACGTACCGGCACACTGCCGCGAGCAGGTCGCAGAACTTCTGCTGAGCTATGCCGAGATATGGCAGGACATCGCAGTGGAGTTGAACGAAGGTCAACGCGTTGCGCCGCGTCAGGCGATATGAGCGAGAGGGAGACGTCGATGCGTGTGGATTTGCTTACTCGCGAGTATCCGCCCCACGTGTACGGAGGCGCGGGCATTCATGTAGGGTCACTGGCCGACCGCTTGCGTGGATCTGGTTGACTTGCGGGTTCACGGCTTCGAGCCGGCTGAGGGAAACGCATCGCTTCTTGCGCACGACGTGCCGAAGGTTCTTGCGGCGGCCAATCCCTCCCTCCAGGCACTCGCCGTGAATGCCTCGATGTCACACGCAGTTGCGGGCGCGTCCCTGGTGCACAGTCACACCTAGTACACCAACCTGGCCGGGCGATTCGCTCAGCAATTGCACGGCATACCGCATGTGATCACGACACACAGCCTGGAACCATTGAGGCCCTGGAAATCTCAACAATTGGATGGCGGCTACGAGATTTCCTGCTTCATGGAGCGTGAGGCACTGATCCGTGCGGACAGGGTCATCGCGGTGTCCCATGCCATGGCCCGGGACATCATGGAGGTCTACTCGGACGTGGACCCCGGGCGTGTCACCGTTGTCCACAACGGCGTCGGCGCCAGCCAGTACGCGCCCGACCCCGGAACGGACGTTCTGGAGGAACAGGGAATCAGCGTTGATCGCCCCATTGTGGCCTGTGTGGCGCGCATCAGCCCTCAGAAGGGCCTGCTGCACCTTCTGCAAGCGGCGTGGAACTTCATCCCGTGTACTCAGTTGGTGGTGGTCGCCCAGTCCGCCGACACGGCGGCTCACCGTGCGGAGTTCGCCGAGGCGGTCGCCGCGATGGGAGACAGCCCGGTTGACGTGCACTGGGTCAGTGGTCCATTTCCGAGACGAGTTTTGATCCAGCTGCTCAGTCATGCTCGGGTTTTCGTCTGCCCCTCGCTGTACGAGCCACTGGGTATCGTCAACCTCGAAGCCATGGGTTGCGGAACTCCGGTCGTCGCATCGGCGACCGGGGGCACACCGGAGGCAGTGGTGGACGGTGAGACCGGTTATCTGGTGCCGCTGGAGACCGCGACGACAGATGGCGGCGGCGTGGACGAGCACTCCGTATTCGCCAAGGAGCTGGCTGTCCGGGTGAACGAGCTCCTCACGGATGCGGCGAGCGCCGAACGTATGGGCCAGGCCGGCAGACGCCGAGTGCTGTCCCACTTCACCTGGGAACGGGTGGCACACCAGGTCGCCGAGATCTATCGAGGCGTCGTGTGATGCCCGGGTGCGTCAAGCACTCCCGCTGTCGGAGGTCTCCCCGGAGACCTCATTGGACAGCGCGTTACCCCGATGACGATGGCGGCCGGGTGGTGCCGGTCCATGTGGCCGCGCCGCGCCATTGCCCGAGGTCGATGCACCGCTCGACGGTCTTGTGCTGTCTGTAGGCACCTGCATCGCAGCCGGGCGGCGTCCACCCTGGGGCCCCGCGTCGAGGGCGTTCTCCCACGTGCCGTCCACGGCCCGCCCGATCAGCCGTTTGCCCATAGGAGAGTGTCGGTCGCCGTGGCCCCACCGTGCTGTGGGGCCACGGGTGCGGAGGTTGCGACGAGTCGCGCTCGCACACGGAGTGCAGGACCGTCGGCCCCCCTTTTCCCCTGTGCCGGTGTCAGGGGACGGCCCTGAGATGCACCAGCCGTTCGGACGGATCCGTCTGCCGGCGTCGCAGATGTGCTGCTGCCGCGCGCTCGCTGTCCGACGACTCGGAGTCCGCCCGTTCCTTGGCATAGGCGCCCGTGCGGGTCTGCAGTCCGAACATGGGACCCGCGCCCGCCACTTGGGGGCGCGCAACGGTTCAGTAACCGTGTCTCTGCGAGCCGTTCGAGTACCTCGGTAGCCTCCAGTTCCGATCGGCTGAGCAGTTGTGCTCCGTCGAACCCGAAGTACGTTCCAGCCCCGCACAGTCCGAGCATGCGGAACAGTCGGCGTTCTTCCCCGGACAGGCGCTGATAAGCCGGCTCGAAGCAGGAGTGCATGGTCAACGAACCATGGGTGAGTTGATCCAAGAGGCCGGTGCCGGCGGACATCCGCTGGACCAGATCACCTACGCTCCAGTGCGCTGATCGGCGACACCGCGGACGACGGGGAAGCCGGCACGGCGGGCCGGCACGCGGGCCGTGCTGTACAGCGGCGGCGCAGGGCAAGGCGGGCCTGGCGCAGACGGGCTGGTCGGTGTACAGCTCGCTCGACGAGGCCGTGCGCACGGTGCTGGATCCGGGGCTCTTCCGGAGCCTGTGCCTGACCAGTTGATCGCCTGACGGTCGAATCGGGGACGTATGCGCGGCATTTCATTTCGCCGCTGCGGCCGTCGGGCCCCATTCTGTGCTGCCCGCCGCCCATGGTCTTCCGTTGTGTCGGGCAGCGGCAGGCGCCGAAGCCGTCCCGATGAAAGGTGAACGAAAGCTCTGACCAAGACACTTGCACTGCGGGCCGCACCCTGTCGCTCTTCCGGGCGGGAATGGCGCGCATGTCCCGATTCTTCGCAGTGAAGGGAAGGTTGCATCGATGAACATCGAAGGTAGCGTCGCCGAAACCGACGCCGCCATGGCAGACGACCGCAGCGCCGGGCAGCGCCGGCTCCTGCTCACCGTTGAGGAGGTGCCCACGCGGAAAGGCGGCGCAGCCTCCGGCTGCATGAGCAACTGCGGCCCGGTCGGTGAGTACACCGGTCATCCTTACTAGGCCGCGACTGCCTCGTTCGGGCCGTCTGCTCGAAGTGTCATTCACGTAGTTGGCTCCCTCCGGGGCTGGTCCCGGCCCTTCACGGGTCGTCCCCGTCCCGGAGGGGGCTAGGCACCGCCAGGTTCTGCGGTGCCGCCATCATGATCAGCCATGTCAGGACGTCGCACTTTCATCAGGAGCAATGGTGGAACATCGGTTGGTACAGGCTATTGAGGAAGCGTTCGGCTGGAGTGGAGCCGAGGCGGTCGGCACGGGCTTTGCCCGGGGGCATCTGGACGACGAGCTCGCTTCCCGCCTTCTGACCCCCAATCGCCTGCTCGACATCGTCATGCGCAGGAGCTTGGAACGGCCCCAGTGCCGCATCGTCGGCAAGGGCGAAGAGGTGCACCCCGGCGTCTACTACACCCAGAACGTCTCGTCCGTGGGCCAGGGCATCTCCCTCGTCGACATGCGTGCCGTGCAGACGCTGCTCAGCGAAGGCGCAACTCTCATCCTCGACCAGGTCAACGCATTCGACCCGATCCTGGAGGTCGCCTGCCGCGCCCTCCAATGGTGGTCGCACGAGCGGGTCGAGGTGAACGCCTACCTGACGACGAACGACGCCGAAGGCTTCCCCCTGCACTGGGACGAGCACGACGTCCTGGTCGTCCAACTCGCCGGGGAGAAGAAGTGGGAGGTGCGCGGGCCCTCGTACCCCAAGCCGATGTACCGCGACGCGGAACCCGATGCCGTGCCGAGCGAGGACGTCATCTGGACGGGGCGGCTCAAGGCGGGCGACGTGATGCACATCCCGCGCGGTCACTGGCACCGGGCCAGCCGAACGGGCAGCGGGTCGGGCACGAGCCTGCACGCAACCTTCGGCATAACACGCCGCACCGGCGTCAACTGGCTGACATGGCTGGCCAACTGGTCCCACTCCTACGAAACCTTCCGGCACGACCTCGATCGCACCGGAGCCGACTTCGGCGCGCTGGAGGACGCCGCCGCCCGACTCATGAAAGAGCAGCCTCCCGCGAAGTTCCTGGAGGCGCACGCGCAGGAGGCCCTGCCTCCTCGGCATGTGCCGTTTCTGGAGATCTTCGGTGCGCTGGAATCCGTCGTATGCATCTCGCAGTTCCGGCCGCAGATCCAGGACAACGGTGACACGGTTGAAGTGGTGGCCGCCGGTAAGCGCCTTTTGTTCGCCGTTGAGGCGCTGCCCTCGTTGCGGCTTCTGTTGAGCGGCAGGCCGGTCCACTTGGAGCAGGTGCAGAGCCTCGTCGGTGCGGAGGTGGGCGAGGTCGCCTCGATCCTGGTGGAGGAGGGGCTCTGTGCGATGCTCACGCCGGAGCTGGCGGCCGGTTGCGCGGGACTCGTCCCCGACGCCTCCTCGTGAACCGAGGGACGCGCGCCGGGGAGACGCCGATGAAGCCCCATTTCGAAACCGACACCTTCGCCGTGTTCGACGACTTCCTCAGCGAGGAATCCATTGCGACCGTGCGGAAGGGCCTGGAAGATGAAGGCTTCAGCTACCTCAAGAGCACCTGGAAACCGAAGAATTTCCAGCTACTGATCGAGGGCGACCCGCTGGTTGGGCCGATGGTGTTCCACGACCACCCGACGGTGCCCGAGGGCCTTCTGCGCTATCCCTCCGGGAAGCCGGCCGACGCCGTCATCGAGGCCCTCCTCGGAATCGAGGACGCCCTGTCCCCGTGGGTCGGTGCCAAGGGGAGCGACTGGGACTACCTGACCTGCACTCCCTACATGTATCCGGCCGCCTCCGGCCTCTCCTGGCACGACGACGCGCGCGACAGGAGCGGTTCCTACATCCTGTACCTCCACGACGAGTGGAAGTCGACCTGGGGGGCGGAACTGCTGATCGCCGCCGACACATGCGACCGCAGGGCGTCGACCAGGCGGTACCAGGGAGTCAACACGGATCTCGGGCACTACGTCTCGGCGTCGCCCAATCGACTCGTGGTCATCAAAGCCGGTACACCGCACAAGATAAACCAGGTGAGCCCGCGCGCAGGGGAGAACCTGCGCATGTCCTTCACGGGCTTTTTCCAGCCGCTTCGATAGAGATCCGAGAGGGAGAGGAGGCCACACGTTGCCTGCGCAGCACGGCTTCGGCCGAGAGGCGACGGTGGTGGCGGTGGGAGCCTTCGGCGAGGCGGTCGCCCGCTTCCTTGAGGCCCCCACCGCGGAACTGCCGGATGTCGTCGGCCCGAGGGGTGAGGGGACCCGACCGGTGGTGCTGGCCGCGTGGAGATTCAGCCGGTCCGCGGCCCGGGCTCTGGACCGGCGTGTCGACGGCACTTGGGTCCCGGTGACGTACCTGCATCCCACCATCCAGGTGGGGCCGGTGTTCGCTCCCGGCCTGCCCGGTTGCCACGAGTGCCTGGAGAGTCGATTGCTCGACAATGACAGCCGCCCCGAGTACGTGACGGCGCTGTGGAACACCTACGATCAGTCCCCTGAGGTCGGCCCTCGGGGGTACCTGGAGCACCACGCACTGGTCGCCGCAGGGCTTGCACAGGTGCTGATGGGCGAGGAGCCCCGTCCCGTGCGCGGCGTCTACACCAGCCATGTCCTCTCGGGTGAGACCGAGCGCCACGACTTCGTGCCCCGGCCGGGGTGCTCGCGTTGGGAAGGTGTGCTGCGTTGACTTCCCCCCCTGCGCGAGAGCAGCGGTACGCCCTGGTCGAAGGCCTGGTGCGGACGGTGGTGGACGGCGTCTACGTCGTGGAGGGCGGGCCTGTCCGGGTCTCGCTGTCCGGGGTGGGGGCCACCGACATGCTGCCCGACCTGTGCGAACTCCTGGATGGGACGCGGTCGGTGGGCGATCTCGCCGCGGCCCTGGCCCTCCACCCCGATGATGTGGTGGAGGCGGTTGCACTCCTGCACCGGATGGGGCTCGCGGAGGAGGCCGGACCGGACCTTGCGCCCGAAGAGCAGCCTGAGGCGAGGGCCTTTTTCTCGCGCTCCGAAGCGTACGCGACGCGCGCCGGATCGGGCGCGCAGGCCGTGCGTCGGCTCAGTGCGGCGCGGGTGCTCATCGCCGGCCAGGGGGCCCTCGCGGAGCTGGTGCAGCGGACACTGGCAGCCCAGGGCATCGCGGTGGCCCCGTACTCGAAGGAGGGGTTGGCGCGGCTGTCCGGGAGCGACGGGCTGGGACCGCCGGCCGGAGTCGTGGTGGAGATCCGGGCTCCCGCCAGCGCCTCCTCGGGGGAGGTCCTGGCGGCGTGCGCCGCCCGACGGGTGGTGTGGATCGGAGTGGGGCTCACCGAGGAGGGCGGTGTGGTCGGGCCTCTGGCGCATCCCGTGCACGCCTGCCTGGAGTGTGTGGGAAGGGCGTTGGCCGAGAGCGGTCCGCTGGTGGGGGACACGGCCGCACCGGGCGTCGTGCCACTCCTCGCCGGCGTGACCGCCGGGGAGGTGGTCCATGTCGTCGCCGGTATAGGTGCGAACCAGACGGCCGGAGCTCTGGTCCGGCTGACGTCCGATGCGGCAGGACGCACCGGCCTGACCATGGAGCGGGCCAAGCTGCACGCGAGGATAGAGTGCGTGTCCTGCGGCGCCGGCGCCGGGGGCGGCGAGCGGGCGCAGCTGGCCTGGGACTACGAGCAGGAGATCGCCCTGCCACCGCCCTCGTCGGCGGTCAGGGGACGCGTTCAGACGGACTCCAGGGAACTGCAGCGAGCCGTCCGGGACATGCCGACGAGCCCTGCCGTCCCTGCCCCGGCTGCGACCGTATGGCCGCTGACCGAGATGTTCTCCGTGCTCCGCAGGAGCGCCGGGCTGCGGACCACTCGCAAGGATGGGGTTCCGCTGTGGAACAAGCCGTCTGCCGGAAACCTCAACTCCCAGCTGGCATACGTCGTCTCGGCCGAGGAGCTGGCGGGGCTGGGGAGTTGCACCGCGCTCTACCACCCGTTGGCGGACCGGCTGATGGCCACGGGGCGGATCAGCGCTGGGGAGGCAGCCGAGGCCGCGGCGACGGTCGTCGCCCCGGGATGGAGGTGGCTCCTGGTGTGGGTGGCGGACGTCGACAGACTCGCGGCCAAGTACGAGGATTTCGCGGTGCGTCTCGCACTGCTGGACTCGGGTGCGGCCCTGGCTCAGACGGCCCTGGTGGCCCGGACCCTCGGGCTGTCGCCCAGGATGCCCGGGAGCTGGTCGGCAACGGAGATCGCGGGCCTGCTCGATCTGGATCCGCGGACCGACGTGGTCACCGGCATTCTCGTCTTCTAGGTGGTGGCAGTGAACGACACAATCGATACCGGGATGGAGCGGCTGGGCGAGACCGCCGCGGAGCTGGCGGTCCGCGGCGTGTGTCGCGACCTCGACCGGGGAGGGAACGAGAAATTCGAACTTCCTGTGGCAAAGGCGCTGTCCGACCTGACGCCCCAGCAGCTCGACGAGGTCATCAGAGCACGGGAGTCGGTTCGGGAGTTCTCGTCGAGGCCCCTGCGCCGAGAGGTGCTCGCCGACATCTGCCAAGCCGCCGCCGAAGTGGACGACTCCCTCTTCCCACAAGGCACCCCACCGGTGTGGCTGGTGCGGGCCCGCAGGGTGTCGGACCTGGCTCCCGCCTACTACAGCTTCAGATCAGGGAGTTTCGTGCACCTGGCCGCCGCGGGGCCGGGGCGGGGCGCGCTCCAGGAGGACATTGCCGCCGCACCGGCCGTGTGCACCCCCTTGTTCGATCTGGCCGCCGAGCTGAGCAGGTCGGGCCCCGACGGGTACTTCAATGCCCTCGTCCGCGCCGGATACGGTCTGCATTGCGCCTGGTTGACGGCGGTCAGGAGCGGGGTCTCGGGGTGCCTCTTCCGAGGACCCGACCCGGTCGCCCTGCACGCCGCGGTGGGACTGGGCCGGGTAACGTCCCGCCCCCTGCTGGCCTTGGCACTGGGCTATGCCCAGCACCCCGTACACGGCTGAGGAGCCTTCTCTCATGAGCGCATTGGACCTGGTCCCCACCCTGGTGGGCCCTTACGGCGCTGTCGTCCACCGGCCGATGCGCATGTCGGACACCTATGTGCCGCCGTGGTGGCACTACCAGTCCTCGACTGCCTTCGTGCCCCGGGAACAGCGCTCCCGCGTGCACCGGGCCAGAGAGGAGGTGTGGGGCAGCGGACGGTCGACCGACCCCGACCTCGCCTGGCGCATCAGCGCAATCGAGGCACTGGAGCGGGTGGCCAATTACACGCCGCGCTCCGGGGTCGTGGTGAGTGACGCGGTGTCCCTGCCGACCGCGATCGACCTGGACGCGGTTCCGCGCTGCTCGGCGGCGGAACGGGCGAACCCGAAGTGCGGGCTGACGCTGCCCGATAAGCGGCAGGCGATCCGGTGGGTGCCGGGAGTCCGGGTCGAGACCGGCGAGCCGGTGCACCTGCCGGCGGTGATGACCTGCCTTGGTTTCCCCGAGCTGCCCGGGGAGCGCTTCTGGATGGCAGTCAGCACCGGCGTCGCGGTAGGCGTCACTTGGGAGTCGGCGCTCGCTTCCGGCCTATGCGAGGTGATCGAGCGGGACATGGTGGCTGTCACCTGGCTGCAGCGCCTGCGCCTGCCGCACATGGAACCCGGTGCGCTCACCCTCGAGGGGGCCCGGCTCGTGGACTGGTGCGCCCGCAAGTTCATCACCGCGCACCTGTTTGACGCCACGTCCGAGATCGGCGTCCCCACGGTGTACTGCGTTTTCGAGGCGCCTCATGACGGGCTAGCGGGGCGGGTGGTCAGCGCGGCGGCCGGCAGTGATCTCGCGGGAGCAGCGGAGCACGCCCTGGCGGAGGGGGTGACGCTCCGCATGGCCGTCCGGGATGCGGCGCGCCTGGCACCGGAGGAATGCGAGCCCTTGATGAAGGGGGCGGTGTGGCACGGTGCACGGGAGAACGCCGCCGCGTTCGACTTCCTCCTCACCGGCCGCGCCGGCCGCCCGGCCGCGCCCGCTGCTGCACCTCCTGACGCCTCGGACTCGGACGCCGCACGGCTGCGCAGTCTCGTAGCCCGCTGCGAGCAGGCTGGCCACCCGGTGTACGCCGCCGACATCACCACTCCGGAGCTGCGCGGCATCGGACTCCACGTCGCGTGTGCGGTGGTCCCCACCCTGCAGCCGTTGACGTTCGGCCGGCATGCCCAATACCGCGGCCACCCCAGGCTGTACCGGCTTCCGGCGCTCCTTGGCCACCCCGTCGCCGGCGAGAAGGAGCTCAACTCCCTTCCGCAGCCCTTCGCCTGAAGCGGCGCAGTGAGCCAGAGGTCGTTGCACACATCAAGAGGAGTCAGGACCTGTTCCAGGAGCGGCAGATGAATGACGGGAGCCCCCAGTGGCCCGAGGCATTCCACGGGGTTCGTGACCGGCTGTCAAGGATCCACGCCCGGTTGCCCATGGCAGGGGCGCAGATATCCGCATCCCGCCACGGCACCCGGCTGCTGGACGCGAGCGTGGGCGAGGCTCGGCCCGGAGTCGCCATGACGGCCGACTCGGTCCTTTACCTGAGCTGTGCGGGCAAGCCGCTGCTGGCAGCGGTGCTCGTCCGGTGCGTCGACGAGGGGATGATCCGCTTTGATGACGCGGTCGCCGACCACCTGCCGGCGTTCGCGGCCGGAGGCAAGGAGGCTGTCACGGTGTCGGACGTCCTCAGCCACGCCGCGGGGTTCGTGAGCTTTAAGGGGCACCCGGCCCACGACTCCTACGAGGACTTCCTCGCCCACGTCCTCGGGCTCCCCCTGGAACCGGGCTGGACACCCGGGGAGGACCAGGGGTACCACCAGGAGACCGCCTGGTACGTGGTGGCGGCGCTGGTCGAATCGCTGATAGGAGCGGACTACCGTGCAGCCCTCGCCCGGCATCTGTGCGCTCCGCTCGGCCTTTCCTCGACCTGGGCCGGGCTGGCACCCGAGACCTACGACGCGGTTCGGCACCGGCTTGCCGTGCCGACCCTGGTGCGACCCGGCGGGGTGCGCTCCTTCCCCTACGTGGTCACCAGGATTGGGGCCCGGGCGAAAATCCCGTCCTACGCCTACTACGCGACGATGGGCGACCTCGCGCGCTTCTACGAGGCCGCCCTGGCTGGCTTGCAGGGCGCGGGGTCCTTCCCCATCGCTCCGGTCACCCTAAACGCCATGGTGTCGCCGCCGCGTGCGCCGATGCGGGATCGGACCTGGGGCTACACCTGCGCGATGGGCAGGGGGTTCCTCAGCGGTCTCGCGCGCCACTACGGCTTCGGCGATATGTGGTCGGACTCCTCGTTCGGATCCTCTGGCAAAGTGGGGCAGGTGTTCGCCGGGGCCGATCCGGCCACCGGCGTCGTCATAGCTGCCGCCTTCGGCGCCCTGGCCGTCGACCAGGCGACGAAGACCGGCATCATGAGCGAGCTGTACGAGGCTGCTCTGGCCTGCGACCCGCCCTGAGCCCCGCCTGGTCGTCGGCGGGGCAGGAAATCTCCCGTGCGTAGGCCTGGGCGAGGTTTCCCAGCCGGAACGGGAAGCGGCTGTCGCCCTCGAGGGGGCCGTAGACGACCAGTGAGGCTTCGGCGAGCCGGCGCAGCGAATCGCGCGTTTCGTCGACGGTGGCTCCCTGCACCAGACTCGCAGCTTCGGCGACGGAGAAGCTCGCCCGGTGGAAGGCGCTGAGGCGGCGCAGTAACCGGCGCTCGAAAGGGGTGAGCCGGCCCCAGTCGGCCGCCAGTGAGGCCCGGACGTCTGCCGCGCCGTGCCCCAGCTCGTCGATGCGCCGCCGATCGTCCGCCAGGGCTGCGGCCAGCTCGGCCGGGCTGAGGCGGGGGTCGGCCAGCAGCCGAGCGCCAGCCGCCCGCAGGGCCAGCGGCAGCCGGTCGCACAGCAGGCCGATCTCCTCCACGGACCAGGGGGAGGAGGTGACTCGGTGCTGGCCGACCACCCGGGCCAGTAGCTCCCGGGCTGTGGCCGGCTCCAACGCGCTGAGTTCCACTCGTGACACGCCGGGCAGCGCCGGAAGCCGCCCCCGACTGGTGATCAGCACACCGCAGGTGGCGCTGCCGGGCAGCAGCGGACGCACTTGGTCCTCGTCGGCCGCGCCGTCCAGCACCACGAGGACTCGGAGGTCGGCGAGGACGCTGCGGTAGAGGCCCGCCCGCGACTCGAGGGCGTCCGGCACGCAGTTGCGGTCCACGCCGAGATCAACGAGGAAGCGGGCCAGGACGTCCTCCGGCCGCGCCGGCCCCGCCTGGGGACCGCGCAGGTTCGCGTAGAGCTGACCGTCCGGGAACCATTGGCGGAGGCGGTGGGAGGTGCGCACGGCCAGAGCTGTCTTACCGGTCCCGCCCCGTCCCACGATCGCCGCGATGGGGAGTGAACCGCGGGCGTTCCGAAGTGCCGCGATGACGTCGGCGGCCTCCGTGTCCCGCCCGGTGAAGTCACCGATGTCCGGTGGGAGCTGCCGAGGAGGGATGACGGCACGGGAACCGCCGTGGTGGAGCATGCCGGGTCCAGACCGGCTGGGTGCGGCCGGATCGCCCTGCCCGGAGAGCACCTTCTGGTGGAGCTCCTGGAGCTCGGGACTGGGCTCGGTGCCGAGCTCCTCGATGAGCGTGCGCCTGAGGCGCGCGTACGTGGCCAGTGCCTCGGCAGGCCGACCGCTGTGGTGCAGTGCGGTGATCAGGAGGCCGTGCAGGCGCTCGCGCAAGGGATGCCGTTCCGTGAGGACACGGAGGCGGCTGGCCGCCTCCGGTGCGCGTCTCAGGCGCAGCAGTACGTCGGCGTGCAGCTCCAGGGCGTCGAGGCGTACCTCTCCGAGCCTCGATGCCTCCAGTGCGACGCACTCGCTCGACGGGACGTCCGCGTATGCGTCGCCCTGCCACATGCCGAGCGCGGACTCGAGTGCCTCGGCCGCATCGGTCAGCTTCCCTTGGGCCAGCACCCGGTGCGCGCGTTCCACCAGGCCTTCGAAGTGTGCGGAGTCCAGCCAGGCCGGCTCCATCCGGTACCCGGCGGGGTGGGTCAATAGCGCCTCTGACGCCTCCTCGTTTCCAGCCAGTTGGCGGAAGATCGACCGCAGCCGGGACACCCGCACCTGCACTGCGTTGGCTGTGTGGAGGGGCGACCGGTCAGGCCAGGTCCGCTCGGTGATGTGCTCGGCTGACACCACGGACCGTGAGTGGACGAGTAGTTCCCCGAGGAAGGCGCGGTTGCGGACGCCCTGCGGGGCGGCCTGCGTGGCGCCCGCGCTCATCCGCAGTGGACCGAGAACGTAGAACCTCATGTCACAACCTCCGCTGTCCGTACGCCGCCTGTCATTCATGGAGTTCCGGTTCCCTGGTCGCGGTGGCCGGCGGCATCGGGGGCTGGACGGCGCGCGGGCGGTGGCCGGATATCCAGGCCCAGGTGGCGGCGAGAGCCAGCAGGACCGGCGCGGCGGCCCAGGTGATGGCGGAGCCGTAGTCGACCCGGAGGACCGCGGCGGTGTCGTGCGGGTCTGGTCCCGATGCCGTGGACCGGCCAGCGATGCCCGTGAGGACTGCGAGCCCTACGCTGGCGCCAATCTTCTGGGCAGTGGTCAGTACGGCGGAGGCGGCGCCCGAGTCCTGCTCGGCCTGCCCGCTCGTACCGGCGACCGTGAAGGTCACGAAGACCAGGCCGCCGCCGAAGCCGATCATGCACTCCGGCAGCAGCAACTGGGCCGCGTAGGCGCCTCCGTCGAGCTGCCCCAGCCACAGCAGGCCGACCGCGAACATTGCGAGCCCGGTCGCCATGACGGCCCGCTGGCTGTACTGGCGCAGACATATGCCCGCCAGTGACGACGACAGGGTGACCGCCGCGATGAGCGGTACGAGTGCGAGCCCGGCGGCCCACGGCGAGAAGCCGAGGATCTGCTGGATGTACAGACTAAGGAAGAAGATGACCGGTCCGATGGCCGCGTTGCTGAGCAGGGCGACGGCGGTCGCCCCGCGGAACGAGGGCCTTGTGAACAATCGCAGCGGCACGAGCGGCTTTGCGCTGATCCGCTGCACGGCCAGGAAGGCGGCGAGCAAGGCGGCGGACAGTGCGGCGAGCACGAGGGTGCGCGGACGCGTCCATCCTGCGGTGTTCGCGTCGACCAGCACGTAGACGAGCAGTGTCATGCCAGCGCTCACCAGTACTGCTCCCGTCGCGCCGAACCCCCGGCGCCTGGTGCGGCGGGGAGCCGGCGGGAACAGCCGCAGCGTGCACAGCGCCGCAGCCGCGGCCAGCGGCACGTTGATGACGAACACGGCGGGCCAGCCGAGGACGTCGCACAGGGCGCCCCCGAGGAAGTAGCCAGCGCTCCCGCCGGTCGCCGCGAACGCTCCGAGGATGGCCAGCGCCTTGCCGCGGCGGGCCGCCCGGGCCGGGGTGTCGTCGGGGAAGACGCTCATGAGCAGGGACAGGGCGGTGGGGGAGATGACCGCCGCGGCGAGGCCCTGCCCGGCCCGTGCGGCGATCAGGACTGCTGAGGACGTCGCGAGGCTGCCGAGCAGCGAAGCGGCGGCGAACAGGAGCAGCCCGGTGGTGAACACCCGCCGCCGCCCGAGGAGGTCCCCGAGCCGTCCGCCGAGCAGCAGGAACCCCCCAAAAGCCAGGGCGTACCCGTTGGCGACCCAGGACAACGCATTCAGACTGACCGACATGTCGCGTTCGATAGAGGGCAGGGCCACTTCGACTATCGCGGTGTCTACATTCAGCATGAAGTGGCTGCCGACGAGAAGGGCTAGTGCGGCACGCTGATGGACGGGTCCTGCGGTGTCGAAGATCGCGGGGGCCCGATGATTTCTCCGAATGATAGCCTCCTGAATCCATGAAATGGAATCTCCGCAAAGTGGCGGCGAACTGCGAGGTGTGGACGGTAGTCGAGCTGAACCGACGGCTCGCGGCGCGCGGACTGGTCATATCTGCCGGGAAGATGTCGGGACCCTGGTCAGGTCAGCCGCAGAGCCTCAAACTGTCAGACCTCGACGTCATATGTGCCGTTCTGGATTGTGATATCGGTGAACTGCTCGTACCGGAATCTCCGACTGTTCCCGGGGAAAGTGCGCAGAAGCAGGAATGAGTCCTTTGTGGTCTGTGTCTGATATCGTGGCCGGTTAATCTCGCGTGACCGCCTCGTAGATGCTCTTCACCTGTGCGGCGGACTTCGCCCACGAGAATTCCGTGGCGACGCGGAGCCGACCTGCCCGGCCCATCCGGTCGGCGGTGGCCGGATCGTGCAGCAGGTCTTCGACGCGGGCCGCGATCTCCTTGGCGAAGATCTCGGGGTCGGCCGGCTCAAGTCCGCCGGGAGCGGGGGCGATCGGGACGAGCAGGCCCGTTCCGCCGTCCACCACCACCTCGCGGATGCCGCCGGTGGCCGTCGCGACGACCGGCGCGCCGCAGGCCATTGCCTCCAGGATCACGATCCCCATGGGTTCGTAGACGGATGGGCAGACGAATACCTGGGCGAGCGTGAGGAGTTGCTTGAGCGCGCGGCGGGTGAAGTGGTCGCCGATCCAGGTCACGTGGCAGCCGGCTGCCCGCGCCGCCAGGACGTCGTTGGCGAACGAGCGGCGCAGCCGCGGGCTGTCTGCGTGCTGGGCCACGACGACGAGGTGGGCGTCCGGGCTGAAGTGGCGTGCTGCCCGCAGCAGATGGTGCAGCCCCTTCTGCGGTGTGATGCGTGCGACGCACGCGACTACGGGACGGTCCGGCCCGATACCGAACCCGACGAGCTCGTCCGTGCCGTCGTCGGCTGCGAACTCGGCCAGGTCGATGCCGTTGTACACCACGGATATCCGGGCTTCGTCGACCTCGGGGTAGACGCGGCTGACGTCGGCGGCCATGGCGTCCGATACGGCGATCACACGGTCCGCCCCGGCCACGGCCGAGCGCTCCAGCCAGGAGGAGACCCGGTAGCCGTCGGCCAGTTGGTCGCCCTTCCACGGACGCAGCGGTTCGAGGCTGTGGGCGGTGACCACATGGGGCAGGGAGTGCCGGATCTTCGCCAGGTGGCCGGCGAAGTTCGCGTACCAGGTGTGGCTGTGCACGACCGAGGAGCCGCGCACGGCTTCGGCCATGGCCAGGCTGATCGCCATCGCCTCGGTCGCTGGGTCGTGCTCGGCGAGGGGCGCAGGTGCCCGGTGGGCGCGGACCCCGTCCTCTTCTCGTGCCGTGCCATGGCAGTGCACCCGGAGGTCCACGAGCGGCCGCAGGTGTCGCGCCAGGCCCGCGACGTGTTCGCCTGCACCGCCGTAGGTAAACGGCGGGTACTCACGGGTCAGCAGATCGACGCGCATGCCGCGTCCTCCTCTTCATCCAGTATCCGTTCCAGTACGACCGCGACTCCGTCGTCGTTGGCGGGGGCGATCTCGTCGGCCACTGCTTTGAGTTCGGGGTGCCCGTTCGCCATGGCGACGGAGTGTCCGGCCCACTTGAGCATGGGCACGTCGTTGGGCATGTCGCCGAAAGCGACCACGTCCTCGCAGGCCACTCCGAGCTTCCGGGCCACCCAGGACAGTCCGCTGGCCTTGTCGAAGCCGGCCGGGAGTACCTCCACCATGCCCGGTCCCGCGTGCGTCACCGCCAGGCCCGGCGCCAGGCACTCCGTGGCGGCGGCCAGCACATCGGCGTCGCCCAGCACCGGGTGTCTCAGCAGCACTTTGTCCACCGGGCGGTGCCACAACCCGTCGGGGTCCCGCACCATGCGGAACGGAGTGAGAGCCGTCTCGTGGCCCTCGGCGAACTCCGCGGAGACGACGAACTCGGCGGACGGACCCGAGAGGACAACGGCGAGCCGCAGCGGTCCGATCCGCTCGGTCAGCCGGTGCACGAAGGACCGCGCCAGCGGCGTGGGAAGCACGTGCTCGAGAGCAGTTCCCCGCGGTCCACGTCGTAGATCTGGGCGCCTTGTCCGCACACGGCCAGGCCGCGGTAGCCGACTGCGTGGAAGAACCGGGCACAGCCGCCGGCTGGCCGGCCGGTGACGATGACGTGTGGGACGCCGAGGCGGGTGAGCCGGCCGAGGCTCGCGAGCGTACGGGCGGAGACGGTGCCGTCGCCGCGGAGCAGGGTGCCGTCCAGGTCGGTGGCAACGAGGCTCGGGCGCGGCCCGCCCATCAGGGGTCCTCTGTCTGGCCGAGCCGGGCGTACAAGTGGGAGTACTTGCTCGCTGTCCTGTCCCATGACCAGTCCTCGCGCATGATTCGGCGCCGGGTCCCGTTCAGCCGGTCCGGACTGCTGCCCATCCAGTCCAGTGCTTCCAACACGGTGACGCGGACGGATCGTGCGGTCAGCTCGGGGATGACGAACCCAGTGCCGGCGGCGGGGTCCCGGCGCAGGTCGGTCACGGTGTCACTGAGACCACCCACGGTGCTGACCACCGGAAGCGTGCCGTACCGGTAGGCGATCAACTGGTTGAGCCCGCACGGCTCGGTACGTGACGGCATCACGGTCAGGTCGGAGCCTGCGTACAGAAGCCAGGCGAGGTCCTGGTCGAACCGGGGGGTGTGGGCCATGTGGCCGGGTGCGTCGGCCAGGAGGCCGTCCAGCGCAGTCCGCAGTCCGGCGTCTGCCGGGCCGACCAGCACCAGTTGGAGCCGCTCCCGGCGTAGCAGCGGGGACAGTGCCTCCAGCAGTAGGTCGCTCCCCTTCTCCGAGATCAGCCGGGAGCACACGCCGATGACCGGGACGTCGCTGTCCTCCCACAGGCCGAGGTGCTTCTGCAGCGCCTCCTTGTTCAACCGCTTGCCCGCGGTCGCGTCCGACGCGTCGAAGGGGACCGAGCTCCGGTCCAGGGCCGCCGGATCCCACAGCTCGGGGTCGACGCCGAAGACGATCCCGTGCAGTCCCCGGTCTCGCAGAGTGTCGCCGAGCGCGCTGCCCCGGAACGCCTCCAGCAGCTCCCCGGCGTACCCCGGGCTGCAGGTGGCGACGGCGTCGGCGGCGAGGGCGGCCGACAGCAGCAGGCTGTTCGGCTCCGCCATGCCGGTGGGTACCGGCAGGTCGAACTCGGCCGGCTCCCCGGGGCCCAACGGCCCCTGGTAGAGGGCGTTGTGGATGGTAAGCAGCTGTGGCAGGGACGGGAGCCGATCGCGCAGGTGCGCCATGGCGGCACCGGACTGCCAGTCGTTGCCGTGGACCAGCCCGTAGCTGCGGTCCGACCGGACGATCCACTCTGCGACGCACCAGCCGAAGAAGGCCGCTCGGGCGGTCTCGTCCTCGAAGGGGCGGTAGGAGGCGTCCCGGTAAATGCCGACGCGGTCGTACCAGGGGTCGGCCTGGATCAGGAACAACCGTCCGTGGCCGGGACCATCCAGCAGGCGGTGCACGGTGGCGCGCGCCTGCACTCCGCCCATCCGTCGTTCCGGCAGGGTGAGCACCGCCTCGGTGCGCAGGCCCTGCTGCTCGAGGAGCCAGGGATAGTACGGCAGGACCAGGTCGTGCTCGATGCCGTACCGGCTGTGCAGAGCGGCGGGCAGTGCTGCACTGCTCAGGCCCAGGCCTCCCTCGCTGAACAGGGGGGCGTATTCCTGAGTGATGTGGAGGCATTTCATCTGGTGTGCACCTCGCTGTGGGTGTGGGTTGTCGGAGCGGACTGTCGGCATCAGGCGAGTTGGGACGCCTGCAGGCTGGCGTAAGTGCCCTGGCGGGCGAGGAGGCTGCTGTGGGTGCCGGTCTCCGTGACCCGGCCGTCCTCCAGGACCACGATCTGGTCCGCCTTCCGGATGGTGGACAGCCGGTGCGCCACGACCAGGACCGTGCGGTCCCGAGCGAGGCGGTCGAGCGCTGCCTGCACTCGGGCCTCAGAGCGCGCGTCCAGGGCGGAGGTGGCTTCGTCGAGGATCAGCACCCTGGGGTCCCGCAGCAGGGCACGCGCGATGGCCAGGCGCTGCTTCTGGCCGCCGGACAACCGCGTGCCGCGGTCGCCGACCACCGTGTCCACTCCGTTCGCGAGCCCGTCAACGAAGTTCTCCGCGTCTGCGTCCCGCAGCGCTACGCGGAGCGCCGCGTCCGGCACGTCCGGCAGGCCGTAGGCCACGTTCTCCCGGACGGTCCCCTCGAACAGGACCGGTTCCTGCGGCACCACGGACAGGAAGCGGCGGTAGCTGCGCAGGTCGATGTCGGCGAGGTCCTGGCCGTCGACCAGGACGCTGCCCTGAGCTGGCTGTAGGAAGCCCATCAGAAGGGAGAACACTGTCGACTTGCCAGCGCCCGAGGAGCCCACCAGTGCGGTGATCCTGCCCGGTGCGCAGGCGAACGACACGTCGCTGACGGCGGCCTGCCCGGAGTCGGGATAGGTGTAGCCGACCCCTTTGAACTCGACGTGCCCCGCGAGCGAAGCGACGGTGGACCGCCCGGTGCTGTGCTCCAACTCGGCCTCGGCCAGCACCTCCTGGATCGAGACCAGGGACGCAGCACCCTTGGTGATCACCGGTGTCAGGGTCAGCAGCCCGCCGACCGCGCCGGTCAGGAAGGAGAAGTAGGTGCTGAGCATGACGACGGTGCCCACGGTGATGTCCATGACGCCCGCGTAGGCGGCGCTCACGGCGGCGAGCAGACACAGGGCGTTGAGGCTGTTGAAGGTCATCCAGGAGAGTGCCGAGAAGCGGCCGTTGAGCCGGTCGAGCTGCCGGTGCCGGCTGGTGTGGCGGGCCAGGGCGTCTTCGACCCGATGAAGTGCCGGGCCCTCCAGCGCGTGGGCCCGGGTGAGTGGGACGAGCGTGACCATCTCCGCGATACGGGTGGACAGTTGCTCGGTCTGGACCCGCGCCTGCCGATTCTGGTCTCCCAGCCTCGACCTGAGCCGGCGCACCAGCACCGCGACCGGTGGCGTGACCAGCAGGAAGGCCGGCAGGAACAGGGGCGCCCGCACCGCGATCACCGCCAGGGCTCCCGCCAGGGTGACGGCCGCGGCGAAACCGGTGTCGGCGGACTGCCGCAGCGCCTGTTCGACGTTGCCGACGTCGTTGATCACCTTGGTCTGCAGCACGCCGGCGCTCTGCCGCAGGTGGTAGCCGATGGACAGCTGCTGCAGTCGCGCACTCATCTGCGCACGCAGTTGGTGCCCGATCCGCCGTGATGCGCCGTACATCCAGTGCACGTAGAGCATGTGCAGCGGCACGTTGAGGGCGAGGACCATCAGGAGGGCGATCGCGTTGGCTGTGAGGCCGGTGAGCGGCCGGTGAGCCACGACGACGTCGATCAGGTTGGCCGTGACCAAGGGGACGAGCCAGGCCGGACTGTGCTTCCCGGCGAAAGCGAGGAAGGCGAGGGCCAGAGGCCACCGCTCCGTGCGGATCAGCGGGAGGAAGCCACGGACGGCAGGTGGCCGCGAAGATTGGGTTCCGCGTGTCATGGATTCCTCAGCGGTCGGCGTCGTCGGCGGCGCGCAGCCTGCGGGCCGCCTCTTCGGGCACCGCTTCGCTCACATGTGTTCCGGCACCCAGTTCGCCCGCGGCGAGTCTCTTGGCGACGGCCTGGGAGAAGTGGTCGGAGAACATCTGCGCGTGGAGATGGGTGAGGCCTTCGTCGCCGCGCGCCAGTGCCTGGATCCACAGCGCCATGTAAGGCAGCGGCGCCGTGTCGACGCGCTCGAATCGGCGCAGCAGGCTCTGGTACACCCGGGCCAGCTCCCGGCGTTCCGGGCCGTCGAGGTCCGACAGCTCGGCCACATGCCGACGCGGGTACAGATGCACCTCGTACGGCCACCGGGCTGCGAACGGCACGAAGGCCGTCCACCGTTCGGTGCGCAGAACGAGCCGGTCGCCGCCCCGTTCCTCTGCGGCCAGGATGCGGCAGTGCAGGCAGCCAAGACCCCGTTCACGGTCCCTGCGCACGGCCGTACGCATTCGCCGCAGCCGGGCGGGCTCGAAGGGATAGCCGTAGATCTGCCCGTGTGGGTGCGACTGGGTGGCTCCGATTTGTGCTCCCCGGTTCTCGAAGCAGACGACCTGGACCACGTCGGGGAGGGCGTTGATCGCGCGGGTGCGGTGGATCCACGCCTCGATGACCGTGCTCATACGGTGCGGCGGCAGATCGGCGGGAGAGGTGCGGTGCTCGCTGGAGAAGGAGATCACCTCGCAGCGGCCGGCCGTGGGCACCCTTGTACCGATGCCGCCGCACGCCGGCACGGGCTCCTCAGCCGCGCCGTGCAACGCCGGGAAGCGGTTATCGAACACCGCCACGTCGTAGGAGGTGGCGGGGATCTCGGTGGGGGCCTCCGGAGTGCTCGGGCACAGCGCGCACCCGCCGTCCTGGCCGCGGCCGCGCCCGAGGCGGTGCGGTGCGATAACTACCCACTCGTGTGCCAGCGGGTCCCAGCGCAGCTGGTTGCGCGGTGGCGGCGGGGGGAGCCGCCGAGAATCCACGGGTACAGAGCCGGGTTCCGGGTGCCGACCGTGGTCGTCGAAGAGGTACAGGGCGCGGCCGTCGGCGAGGCGGCCGACCCGGGGCGCGGGCCGAGTCATGGCGCCTCCCGCAAGGACAGCTCGATGTGCCGCAGCGCCTCCGCGGTGGTCTGGGCGCGCAGGGTGGGCACGGTGCCGCCCCGGTGCGCCGCGGCCTCATGCACCGCGTGCGACCCCACCCACGCGGTGCGGCAGCCCGCACGGCGGCCGGCCTCCACGTCGGTGGCGAAGTCCCCCACCATCCAGGACCGGCCGAGGTCCAGGGAGAGGTCCCGCGCGGCGCGCAGCAGCATGCCTGGTTCAGGCTTGCGGCACGTGCAGGGCAGCGCCAGTTTCGGGATCACGCCGTCCGGGTGGTGGGGGCAGGAGTAGATCCCGTCCAGGGTCACGCCCAGCGAGCAGAGGGCGGCGCGGAGGTGGTCGTGCATGCCGGTCAGATCCTGCTCGGTGAGGTGACCGCGGGCCACCGCGGACTGGTTGGTGACCACGATCAGCGCGATTCCCGCTGCTTGCAGTCGGCGCAGGGGGGCGGCGACGCCTGCCTGCAGCACGAGTTCGGCGGGGGAGCGCGGGTGGTGCCGCGGTTCCGTGAGTGTTCCGTCGCGGTCGAGCAGAACGGCACGGCGCCCGGTCACGGCACTCACCTCGCTGCCACCGCGACGGCGTCGTGGCATCCGTTGCGGATCACGGCGCGCATGTGCCGGGTCAGCATGTGCGCGACGGACATATGCAGGTCCTCCTGCTCCTCGATGTGCGGAGCTGGCGCTGCCACCCACACGTCGCACAGCCCGGCTGCGCGGCCGCCAGTGGGCCCCAACAGCCCCGCGGTGCGCATCTCGAGCTGCCGGGCGCAGCGCAGGGCTTCGAGGACGTTCGGTGAGTCCCCGCTGGTGCTGATGGCGATCAGCAGGTCGCCGGAGGTGCCGAGGCCCGCTAGCTGGCTACTGAAGACATCGTCGTAGCTGGCGTCGTTCGCCCACGCGGTCAGCGCTGGGACGTGATCGACGAGGGATATCGCGCGCAGGGGCGGAGCCAGGGGCGACCGTGTGCTCTTGGAGAGGTCGATTGCCAGGTGCGAGGCGGTGGCGGCGCTCCCGCCGTTGCCGCAGAGGTAGACCGTTCTCCGGGCGCGGTGGGTGTCCTCCAGGAACCGGGCGATCTGGAGGACGTCCGGCTGTGACAGGGCGTCGACGGCGCGGCGCAGGTTCTCAACGTAGTTGGTGATCTCGCGGTGGGAGTCGCTTGCTGGATACATGGTGTAAGGCCTCAGGTGTCCGAGAGGAATAAGGTGGGGAAGCCCGGTGGGGCGCGAGTTCGCCGGAGTGACGGCAGGTGCCGTCAGACGCGGTTCTCCGCCAGCGCCCGGATGCCGAACATGTGCAGTCCGGGATTGATGGGCAGGCGCAGGCCGGAGCAGGTCACCGGATGCGCCAGCCGGATTTCGGTGCGCCATATGCTCGGCGGCGGAGCGTCGATGTCCCGGCCGTGATCGCGCAGGGTGGAACAGGTGACGGCGGGCACGTCGCAGTCGTGATCAGTGCGGGAGAGGAAGTCGGGGAAGCCGAACCCGACTTCAGTCTCGGATGTCGTGTCCGCATCGAAGAGGGACAGTTCGTCGGCCGTCCGTCCGCCGCAGGCGGCACCGAGCAGGACCAGCGACGAGAGCAGGACCGGGCGGGTGAATCCGATGTACTGGCCGTCGCATTCGACGTTGTCGTGCGCGCCACGACCGAACCCTTCGGGCCAGCCGCCGACCAGGTCCCCGAGGCGGCGGAGGTCCTCGGCCGGATAAGCGCGGCCGAAGCCGTCGAACCCGCCGGGGGAGTCGAAGCCGGGCAGTGCGCAGCCTGTGTTGTTGCGTACCGCGGCCAGGTCGAGGACGTGTCGCGCGTGGTGGGTGTCATGCACCGTCGGGCTCCTTGGCTGCCGCGGAGGGGTCCGGCAACGCGGCCGCCACCCAGTGCAGGCTCTGCTCGATGCGGTCCAGACGCCGTTCGATCTCGCGGCGGTACCGCTGCCAGTCGGGGTCCCCGAGACCGGCGCGCCGGAGCAGCGAACGGATGACGAGGAGGTCCTGCGCCGCCCGGTCTACGGCGGCAGCTGTATCGGGCGCGGTGCCGTCGGCTGCGGTCCCCGCGCGCAGGTATCGGGCGAACCAGCGCAGGGTGTGGTGGTAGGACCACAGGCCGCGCTGGAGGGCCGGAATCGCAGGCACTGGGCCCCCGCCGGGCTGGCTCCTCCCGGCAGCGAAGAGCACGGGCAGCAGTCCGCTCAAGACCTGCATCAACTGGGTGCCGCTGAGGGTCTGTTGATGGGTCCCGACCAGGGCGGAACGGTGCGCGGACCAGGGTGCCGACTGCTGTCGCGACGCCTGGGCATCGGCACGGAGCCCGACTACCACCCAGCTCTGGCCGAGAGGGGTACGCGTCAGAGCCGGCTCCAGGGAGCTCAGGGTGAGCCGCCCGTCGAAGGAGACGACATCGCCGGGGTCGATCATCCGCACCGACCCGTCGGCCGCGTCGAACTCGCGCAGGACGACGGAATGCAGCGTGTGCACCTGTCGACGGGCCATCCAGAAGTGGTCCAGATGGAAGGTGTCGAGGACCGCCACGGCGCTGCCGTGGCGGACCAGCGTCTCGGCGAGCTCCGGCAGACCGACGCCCTCATCCACGGCGGTGTGGAGCACCCTGTGGCCCGCGTTCGCCACCAGACTTTGCAGGGCAGGCCACAGGTCGCCGAAGAGAAGTCCGCCATTCTGCTCGACGGCTCGGGTGCCGACCCTGCACCCTAGGACGACTTCGGGACGGGTGCCCGGATGCTCCTGGACGAGCAGGGTGGCCAGCGCTGCGTGGTAGCAGCTGGCGTCGGTGTACATGAGTGTTTCTCCCGTTGCTCTCGTCGGGCCCTGCCCCAAACGGCGGGCGGCGGGACCGCGTGGGGGCTGTCACGGCTGTTGCCGGAGGCCGTCGAGAACCCTGGCCAAGCCTGCGGGCGTGGACGCGGTGAAGAGCGCGTTCGACGGAAGGTCGACTCCGAGCTCGTTCTCCAGTTCGACGGCGATTTCCAGGGCGCTCATGGAGTCCCCGCCCAGTTGAAAGAAGTCGGACTCCGCGCCAGGCGGCTCCGCCAGGTCCAGCACCCTTTCCCACGCATGTGCGACAAGCCTCTCCGTGGGGGTCTCGCACGGCCGTGACGCCGACGCCAACTGCTGCTGGACCAGCCGCAGGACGCTCTCCTGGTGGGGTTTGCCGTTGCGGGACAGCGGCATAGCGCCCACGGCCACAAGGGGGGAGGGGATGGCGTGGCCCGGCAGTGTGCCGGCGAGGCGATCGGCCAGTGACTCGACGTCGGCCTCCGCCGGGTCTCCGGTGGTTTCGACGGCGGCCGCCAGTGTCTGGCCCAGGGTCGGGTGAGGGAGTGCCACCACGGCGGCGGCTTCCACTCCGGGCAGGGATTCGAGCGCGGCTTTGACGCTCGCCACGGACACGGTCTTGCCACCGATCCCGGCCAGGCCGTGGTCCCGGCCGGTGAGGCGGACCCGACCCGAGGCGTCGATCCGGCCCCGGTCTCCGGTGAGCGTCCAGCCGTCGCGCCAGGTGTCGACCGTGCCGAACGGGTCGGTCGGGTAGCTCAGGGACGTCTTCTGGTCGCGCAGGCACACATACCCCTCCTCGCCGGGTGGTAGCAGGGCGCCAGCCTCGTCCATGATCGCCGCCTCGGTGCCTGGTGCGGGGTGTCCACCGGGACCGAGGTCGCAGTCCTCCTCCGCCACTACCAGATGGGCATCGCCCGCCTCGGTGAGCCCGTAGGCGTTGATCACCCGCGCTCCGGGCAGAGAGGCAGCCAGGTCGCGGTGGATCTCCGGGCGCAGATAATCGGAGACTAGGCGCAACACCCGCAACGCGTCGGGGCGTACGCCGGGGGACTCGTTCAGTGCCCGTGCGAGGGACCGACCCGTGGCGGCGGGCACCACGGCGGTGGACGCGGAACGCGCCGCCGCCATGGCGAGGAACGCCCGGGTTTCGAAGGGGACGCAGGCGGCCATAGTGGCCCCGCGGACCATCGTGGACAGCAGCAGTTGCCGGGTACCGATAGCCGTGGAGTGGGAGATTCCGTGCGCCAGGACCGCGGCACCGGGCCGGTCTCGGTAGCCCCCCGCGATCCGCAGCAGGTCCGCGTGCGTGGCGGCCACGCCCTTGGGTGTTCCCGTGGATCCGGAGGTGAAGACGATGTCGGCCAGCGTGGCCGGGCCGGCCACGCGCAGCCGCGGTGCGCCCCCCCCGCCCGGCGTGCCGCCGCCCGCTCCCACGACGCGTGCGGCGATCCCCAGTTGCGGAGGGGCGTCCCCGGCGGGGTGCAGCACGAGGGCGGTGCCGTAGTCCCGACAGATCAGTCTCAGGGTGTGCAGTTGCGCGTCGGTCGGCAGCACCACAGCGGTTGCTCCCGAGAGCAGCGTGGCGAGGTAGGCGATCGCGTAGTCGATCCACTCCCCTTCGCGGAACCCCAGGGCGACTCGGGAGGCGGGGGGCAAGTCGAGGGCCCCGATGTCTGCGGCGGTGCTGAGCACGCTTCCCGCCAATTGCGCGAAGCTGATCTCGCGTCCGTCGGCCAGCGCGATCGCGGTCTTCTCGGGATTCTCCGATGCGCACTCCAGAAAGAAATCTACGACGGTACCGGACTTCCTGAAATTCATTGATCGGTCTCCGTCCGCCGGGTGTGAACCTGATGTCGGTGCTGAGCCGGAATGCTGCTCACCGCATGCGCCCTGGACGCGGCGGGTGGCGGGCAGATGCTGCCTTTTGTCCAAAGCCTCTGTCAACGAGTCTCGATGGGGCGGCCTGCCTCGCGCTCTCCGGCGAATTGCTCGCAAAAGGCGAGTTCTTCATGCGAAACATGAAGAACTTTCAGGAATTATGAAGTCTGGTGAGTAGCCTGGTCGGCAGGGGTGGGGCATCGCTAATTTCGACGGGCGGAATTGCCCCCGGGTGCGATTGCGTGATCGTGGTAGCGTCACCCGGCGGTGTCCAGGGGATATACATCGAACAATGTGCCCCTCGTATTCTGTTGGAGCGCTGGGGTAAGTATTGTGAGTCTTCGAATTTAGTGGGGGTGCAGCGGAGGAGATCCGCAAAGAACCGAGAACGTAGAACTTCACGGCGCAGATCATGACACGGTGCTGGTTGTCCGTCAGCAACCCTATGGAGTCCCGCGCTTTGAGGCACGGGGTGTTCGACTGTCCAACTGCTGCACTGCAGCAGTTGGACAGTCGAACACCTCGTACTAACCTCCGTGTTTCGGTTCACGTCGGCTGATCCGGGGTGGTCTTCGTGTCGGAGGTCGCGGGGCTGCCGTCGGGCGTTGGGCGTGCCGAGGGCCCGGCGCGATGGCCGGTTGCTCCTTGGGTCCTCGGGTCGTGGGTGGTCAGGGGCTGCTTTGTCTGTCAGGTGGCCGGTCGGGGTAGTGCCACCAGGCGGCTGAACGCCGTGGTCAGTTCGTGGCGCCAGGGCCAGGTAGCTGCGATCCGCAGGCGTAGGCGGCGGGCTCCGTGCGTGATCCGGGCGGCATTGTGGAGGAGGCGGTAGCGGAGCTTCTTGGGCTCGGCGGTGGCCAACTCGCCGTCCAGCAGCAGGGTTCGCACCCAGGCCAGCAGGTCGATCGCGGCCAGGGACAGCTCCAGTCAGACCTGGTTGATGGCGAAGTGGCGGGAGGGGAAGCGGCCGAAGCCTGTGGTCTTGCCGCTGGGGGTGCCCCCGGACGGAGTCTGGGGGAGGATGTGGTCCTCGACCCGGGCGTGAGCGCGGTGGCGGACCTCCAGGTACTGGATCGAGCCGCCGCCGGCGACGGGCGTGTCGGTGAGGAAGACCTGGTGGC